>JAUWRB010000254.1 GCA_030610785.1 Promethearchaeota archaeon
ATGATAAGTTTCACCCGGTCTGCCTTTAGTTGCAGCTAACCAAAGTGCTTGCAGAGTATCTTTAATTCCCGTAAAATCTCTGTAAGGGTTTAAATTTCCTACCTCAATAACTGGATCCATTAATCCTAATTCAATCTTAGCGACTTTACTAATAAAATCAGATGGTGCCACATTTACTTGTCGGGGACCTGTTTGACTAAAAAATCTTACATTCACGGCTTCGATTCCAAAATTTATATAGTACTGTCGAGCTAGTAATTCGGCTGCGATTTTACTAATTCCATATGGATGAACTGCTAATAATGGATCATCTTCTTTCAAAGGACGATTAACAGAGCTTGCTGTTGTTCCAAATTCAGCGGCAGTACAAGTAAATATGACTCTTGTCTTAATATCGTATTTTTTTATAATTTCGAATACATTTATTGTTCCGATAACATTAATTCTTATTGTATTTACAGGATCTTCCCATGAAGGTTTTATTAATGGTTGAGCAGCAAAATGAAAAATATATTTTGGTTTAATGGTTTTAATTATTTTCTCTAATAGAGGTACATCGTTAATATCACACTCTAAAAGCGTTAACTTTTCATTATTTGTTAGAATTTGTATTTTATCTCCAAAGATTTCTATTTTTTCATCTTTAGAAAATTCTTTTTTTCCATCAGTATAATGAGATAGTCTGATGAAAGGTCGATTTGGAATATCAATACCAAAAACATCATATTCCTTTGCAACGAGAAAATCCGTCATGTGAGAGCCTATAAAACCATTTGCTCCTGTTATTAATATCTTTTCCATTTTTTTATTACTTATTGAGACTTTTATTTTAATAAACCTTTTTCTTTTAATTCTTTAATAGCTTTTTGTGAATCGTCTTTAATATTTTTGACTTGAGGTTTTATCCAATCAATTAATTCATCAATTCCTTTTTCAAATTTAACTGTTGGTTTAAAACCTAATTTATCCTTAATTTTGGAAATATCAGCTACGCAATGCCTAATATCTCCAATTCGATATTGTTGATTATAAACAGGTTTTAATTTTGGATTTATTTTATTTGTAATAATTTCTGCCACTTCTTTAATAGTAATTGGCGTTCCTGAACCAACATTAAAAACTTCACCTCTTGCAGCTTCTTTTTCCATTGCAAGAATTAATGCTTGGCAGACATCTTTTACATTTACAAAATCTCGAGATTGAAATCCATCTTCAAAAATAATTGGAGGTTTTCCACTAAATAATCTTGCGCTAAAAATTGCACAAACACCCGTATAGGGATTTGATAGCGCTTGTCTTGGTCCATAAACTAAAAACAATCTTAAAGCGGTCGTGTTTATATCGTAAGTATTTCCAATCAATAGACTCATCTGTTCTTGAGCTTGTTTAGATAACGCATATATAGAACTAGAACCAAGGGGTTTGTTTTCGTCTGTATGGAGTGGTGTAACTTTTATTACACATTTAGGGCAATTCAATTCCCAATCCTTATTTTCTAATTGATTTAATTCTCTTAAATTCGGAAATACAATTCCACATTTGTTACACTTAGATTTTCCTTCCCCATAAATTGTATTCGAAGATGCAATAACAAGTTTTTCTAAACGATTTTCACTATTTACAATAATGTCAAGCAAATTTGCGGTACCAAGAATGTTATTTCTCGTGTATTTTTCAATTTGATACATGGATTGTCCAACGCCAACCATGGCTGCTAAATGAAAAATTATTTCACTTTCTTTAACAACACGTTCTAATTTTTTATAATCAGTTACCGAACCTTGAATAAATTTAGCTTTTTTATTTAAATAATTTGGTGGTCTCTCTCTTTTTCCGTGTACTTGTTCTTCTAAAACATCAAAAACTGTTACTTCATGTCCTTTTTCTTCAATTAATTTGTCAACTAAATGAGAACCAATAAATCCCGCACCACCAGTAATTAAGATGTTTTTTGACATTAAAACTTCCTTACAAAAATATTTTTTTAATAATTATATCGATAATTTTTGAAAAGCAATAAACAATTACATTACTATTAGATATTAGAAATTTCTAAACCTCTATCTACAAATTTGAAATCAATAATTTTACCGTTTTTTTTTTTTAATAGAGAGAAAATTCTTTCTCTTGAACCCGGAGTTATTAGCCAAATCAAGCAACCTCCCCCTCCTGCCCCGCAAACTCTTCCTCCAATACCTCCATTATTCATAACAATATTATTTAATTCCCTCATGTAATTCGTTGTAATTAATGGATTAAATTTTGTTTTCACATTCCAATCTTCAGTTAATAATTTACCAAATTTTTCAAAATCTTCTGATACTAAGGAATCCCTTATTTGGTAAGCAATTTCTTTCAATTTATTTAAAGATTTAATCGCTTTTAATTTATCATTCAAATAAGATTTAATTTGTTCCTTTACTATATCACCACTTGTATGCGATTCTCCTGTATAAAACAATATTAGATTCTCTTCTATTTTTCGTTTAAAAGTTTTAGAAATCTTTAAATTCTCAACTTTAACTTTTGAGTTTCCTAAAAATTTTATACCATTAAAACCTCCATGAACCGATGCGTATTGATCTTGACGACCACCAACATTCTTTAAAATATTTTGTTCGATATTAAAAGCTTTTTCAGCGATATCGTTTAAATCAATATGATAATTCTCCAATTTCAAAATTCCAGCAATTAAAGAAGTACTTAAACTAGCTGAGGCCCCTAAACCTGCTTTTTTTGGAGGTTCGCCATGTAAATAAATATCCATTCCAATTTTTGGCTTTAAAGAATAAATTATTGCTTTAATTAAATTAGGAGAATGTTTTTGCATCTTCAGTTTTTCAATTTCTTCGAATTTATAAGCAGAAAATTTATCATTTGAGAATATTCTAATTAATTTGTCATCACGCTTATTTAAAATACTTCTAAAATAATTATTTATAGTCACATTGACAACATAACCATTAAAATCTGAAGAATATGGCTCGACATCAGTTCCACCACCACCACATGCAATTCTTACGGGAGTTTTACTTTGTATCATTTTTTTTTGAAATTATTCTGATAAAAAATATCTGATTATTTTTTATAATAATGTTTAATTGTTAAAATAGAAAATAAATTATGCAATTTATGATATTCTTTTTTAATAATGAATTTATAATAGAAAGAATTTATATAAGCTTTTTACAATAATATAAGAGATCTCAATGATAATTCGTTCGAAAGCACCGTTTAGAATAAGTTTTGGAGGAGGTAGTACTGATATGCCACCATACTGTATAGAACATGGCGGGTGTGTTATAAATACTACTATAGATCGTCACGTTTATATAACCTTAAAACCTCGAGAAGACAAAAAAATTAAAGTTTTTTCTGTGAATTACAATAAAGAAAAAATGTTTAATATAGGTGATAAAACCTACAATGATGATTTTGAAATTTTTAAAGGTGTTGTTAATGTTCTTGAAATAGATGAGGGTTTTGATCTTACAACATATACAGAATTACCAGCGGGTTCTGGAATGGGCGGTTCATCTTCCCTATCTGTAGCATTAATAGGAGCCTTTAACCATTATTATAATTTAGGACTATCCAAATATGAAATCGCTCAAAAAGCTTATTATATTGAACGTGTTGAATTGAAACAGAAGGGTGGATATCAAGACCAATTTGCTGCTGCTTATGGAGGTTTTAATTTCATGGAATTTTCAGATATTGTAAAGGTAAGTCCTATTCAAACTAGTGTAGATATGATAAATGAATTACAATTTCGCTTAATTTTGTGTCATGTAGGAGGATCTCATTTCTCTTCTGATATACAAGATGAAGTTTTAAAGGGTTACGAAATTGAAAAAAAATCATACATGGAAGCGATGCAAGAACTGAAAAATGTTGCCCATTCAATGAAAAAAATTGTAGAAGATAACGATATTACTAAATTAAATGAATTTGGAGAACTTTTACATGAAGGATGGATAACAAAAAAAAGCTTGAGCTCTAAAATTTCAAATAAATATATAGAGAATTTTTATTTGATTTCAAGAAAATACGGTGTTCTCGGAGGAAAATTACTCGGCGCAGGAGGAGGTGGTCATCTTTTACTATTTTCTGAACCAAGTAAAAAGTATAGAATAATTCAAGAGTTAGAAAAAATTGGGGGTAAAATAATTAATTTTCACTTCAATCCAAAAGGGGTTGAAGTTTGGGAAATTAAAAAATAGTTTTTTAAGCTATAAAAAAAGGAAAATATCATGGAAAATGAAATTTTAACAATTCTGGACGAATGTATTAAAATAAAAGAGGAAATGAAAAAATTAACTCCTCTTATTGAAAAAATATCTAAAGAAATAATAAAAGCTTATAGAAGTAAGAAAAAGGTTATTCTTTTTGGAAATGGTGGGAGTGCCGCCGATGCTCAACACATTGCTGCTGAATTTGTTGGCAAATTTTATAAAAATCGAGAATCTCTCCCAGCTTTAGCGTTTCATACAAATACATCAGTAATTACTGCTACCGCAAACGATTTTGGATAC
>JAUWRB010000217.1 GCA_030610785.1 Promethearchaeota archaeon
AGATTATTTTTAAATTTATTTATTAAATTAGTTGATTTTTTTAATATTGTTTAAATATTGATATTTCCAAGATTTAAAATTTATTATAATATTATCTCATTTTAACATGAATCAATTAAAAATAAATAATTATAAAGGAATAATATTTGACCTCGATGGGGTAATTTATGATATAACAGAGGCAATAAATAAAGCAGTAGCGGATTGTATAGAGAAATACCAATTACAAGTAAACATCGATGAAGTAATGCAAGAAATAGCTCATCTCATAGAAGAGATTCAAAACTATCCCGTTCCAAAAATTATTTTAAATTCTTATGACCTATTAAAAGTCAATTTTTTAAAAGGAATTAGATATTTCAAGAAATTACGCGTGGGGATTTTTCTATTTAATCAATTCAGTAAATATAGAGAAGAATCTTCTATCTTTGAAGGTATAGACGAATTAATATCGAAATTACACGATAAAAAATTAAAATTAGCGATTTTAACTAATAATAAGAGTTCTTACGCTGAAGAAGTATTGGAGAAATTCAATCTTACTAAATATTTTAGTTTAATAATGGGATTTAACGATGTATCAGAAGTGAAGCCAAGTCCCGAAGGAATTCTAAAAATTCTTGAAGAATGGGATATAAATCCTTCTGAAGCCATATTTATCGGCGACATGACGACCGATATTCAAGCGGGGAAAGCTGCTAAAGTTAAGATGATTTGTGTAGCAAGCGGGCTTGCTCAAAAAGAAGCGTTAATGGAGGGTCAACCCGATATTCTCGTGGATAACACCCAAGAATTGATTAAAATATTTAATTTTTAATCTTCATGAATTTCGCAAAATTTAATGATTTTATTTAAAATAGATTCAGACTTATTACATGACTCAAAAAATATCTTTTTTATTATGTTCAACCCTCCACGATCCACAATTCAGGTTAAAATCTTTGCTTAAATCTGCTCTACCTATTATTAATAAATTATTTTTAAATAAAATACTGTGCTGCACGCCTTCCACGGCAGAGAAAGCCTTACCTTTTTTAACTCGGGAAGGTTTTGAAGTTAATGTTTGCCATGGCCTTCGACAAATCGACACGTATAAACTTGCGTTAAAAACAACCCTAAATTTTATCGATAATCCGCTTACTCAAAAGATCTTTTATATTGATTTTGACAGATTAATTCACTGGGCCAACACATATCCCGAGGAAATTATTGAGATTTTTAAAAAAGAAAATGTAGACTATTTACACATGGGTCGCACTCCAAGAGCATTCAATACTCACCCGTCCACACAAAAAGATACTGAAATAATAGTTAATGAAATAGGCTCAAAAGTTTTAGGATTTTCAGAGATAAGAGATATAATATCTGTATGCTCCATTTTTAGTAAAGAATTAGGGGAAAAAATATTAAAAGTCAATAATAATTCAACCGCAACAGGGTTTTATGGCACTTGGCCAATTATATTTTGGACTTTAGCCTCCACGAAACAATATATTGAAGTTGAAGGTCTCGAATGGGAAACTCCTGATCGATTCAACTTGGAAATCAAAAAAAATGGTTACGACTCTTGGTTAAAACAATTCCAAAATCAAAACGAATGGAAAAAACGGATTCGATTTGTACGTGAATTTTTATTTGAATTAAATAAATTAATTGAATTTAAATTCGTTAAAAATTAAATGATTCTATTCTTATTTATTAAAAATCCTATTCTTATAAAAAAAATTAAAATCAAAAATAATAAAATATTTTAAGACCTTTTGTATATAAATCTGTCCCAACTCGCGGGTGTTGGAAGTTCATCTTTCATTCCTTTACGTCTACGTATTTGTAGGATTAAATCGTCTTCCAAGCTCTTAGGTACTTTTTCAAAACCAGAAAATTCATAACCAAAAAACGCTTTCCCTTGGGTTGTACCTCGGATCTCGTCAGCAATACCAATTAATTCAGCGGCAGGAAGTTTTCCTTGAATTCTCACATATTCTCCTTCTGGAACAACATTTTTTACTTGACCACGATGCCTGTTAATTATCGAAAGCACGCCGCTTTCCGTACCTTGAGGTGTTTTCACGTCAATTCTTTGGATTGGCTCGTATATATGGGGTTCAGCGTCTAGCATCGCAAGAGAAAAGCCAGAATATGCCATGCTAGCGGTCTGCGCAAATTGTGTGTGACGCTGGTCCTCGTGAATTACTAAATCTGTAAAAACAGCTTTTAATCCAATAGCAGGCTCTTTAGCTAGGATACACTCACTAAGCCAATTTCTAAACGAGCTTATGAGATCATTCTTAATTCGGTCGAATCGTTGCAAACCAGAAGTCCCATTTACGAGAAGATTTCCTTTAAAAACATCAACAATACGCCTAGCTTCTTTTGCATCCCATCCAGCCTCCTCTCTTAAAAATTTAGCACGTTCCTTTGGATCTTGTAAATCAGTAACCTTACCAGACTCGATTAATTCTTCAGTTTTTTTATCTAACGGCTCCATGTACAATAATATCCTATTGTGAGTGTTCGATGACTTAGTATGATATAATTTACTTCTTTTATCGATTTTTTCCCTATATACAATAATTGGTTCCCCAATATCAATTTTTACCTGATTGTTAATCCTTTTTACAAGGATTTCTATTTGGAGCGGATCAATCCCGCTTAGAATGTATTCTTTAGACTCTTTATCTAAGCGAAATTGTGCGGTAGGATCAGCTTGTAGCCATTTTCCGACTACATCTCCAAGTTTTCCTAGGTCATGGGGGTCTTGTGGTTTAATACTTCTCGAAACAACTGCCTCACAAGCATATCGGATTT
Source organism: Promethearchaeota archaeon (assembly GCA_030610785.1). Lineage (GTDB taxonomy): Archaea > Asgardarchaeota > Lokiarchaeia > Sigyniarchaeales > SOKP01 > JAUWRB01. The sequence goes on from JAUWRB010000217.1 coordinate 2,809, forward strand.
TTTCGAAGGTAGGAATTTTAGCCTGCTCTTCTTTACTTTTTGGTACTGTATCTGCAGCTACGAAAGTTTCCCCAGATGGGCAAATGAAACCGTATAACGCAAATAAATTTCCTGCAGGAATTTTTGGAACATCTAGTAGGTCAGTTATTTCCATGACTCCTAATCGCTTTATTCGATTTGGAGACCTGCTGTTAACTAAAAATAGAGAATCGGTTTGATGTAAAGTTCCAGAAAATACACGACCAATTAAAGTTGCCCTATATCCTTGTTTTGGGTCTAAAAAAAGCTTGGTTATCATGCCATATAAAGGACCGTTAGGATCGCTAGTTTGTAAGGCCTTTCCTAATTCTGAATCGAGGTCTCCAGACCAAATTTTAGGAATCCTATATTTTGCGGCTGTAACGGGGTTCGGTAAATGATCAACGACCATTCTTAATATTGGCTCGTCAAGAGGGAGGTTTTCTCTTAACCAATTAATATCTCCTTCTTGATATTTTTCAAATACTGTAACCGGAGTATAACCCTTTTCTTTTAAAATTCCAAAAGTAAAACCCCATCCATGTTTTGCGGAACCTACAGCAACACTATTCTTAGAAAAATCTACGCTCCAATCAAGACCTTTTGGGCGGACTTTTTTTATTAATTCGTTGACTTCAGTTGAAATTTTATCTATCCTTGCGTAGGTTTTTTCAGGACTTAATTTCAATTCACTAATTAATCTATCTACTTTATTTATAAACAATACGGGTTTACAGAGCTCTTCACCAACAGCTAAACGAATGTTAGTTTCTGTTTGCGTCATTATTCCTTCAAGAGCGTCTACTAATATTACAGCCCCATCAGAACCTCGTAGGGCTCTTGAAACTTCCCCAGTAAAAGAAATATGTCCGGGAGTATCGTTAATCTGAAAGATGTAAGATTCATCATCATCCTTTTCTCTCAGATCATCAAACGCAAGTAGTACAACGCTTGTAAAGATAGTAATGCCTCTCGCTTGCTCCTCTTCGTCTGACTACAGTAGATAATGGAATTCCTTATCCAAATCCGTCAATTGGAGCTGTCCCGCGTCTTCAGGTCTCATGAGACCGGCTCGCCTCATTAAGTAATCGGAGGCAGTTGTTTTTCCGTGGTCAATGTGCGCAATAATTGAAAAGATTCTTTTTTTTTTATAAGAGCCAGAAGTTATTAAAGTTTTTATTTCATTTTCATTCTTTACCTTTACCATGAGCTATCATCTCCGAATTCTTCAAATTCGATTATTTTCATATTAAACATTATATTAAATTATATTCAAAAAAATACGAGAAAACATAAATATTTTATGGTTTAAGGGTCTTAATCGTTAATTATACAAATTTAAAATATAAAAAATTAAACTTTGAAAGAATAGAAATAGAAAAGAAAAAATTTCATTAAAAAATATAACGGTAGGGCTTACTTGGATTTTTCTTTCTTCCGGGTGGTGGGGAGTATCTATTTCTTTTTTAGGCGAATTATTTTTCAATACTCGATTGGACCCATTTCATACAAGAGTCATTGGGCGTATATTTCTTCCATTTGCCATTATTTGTTGGATTTATTCTTTTTCTGTTTTAGTTTATCCCTCCTTGAAGACAAAGATTATCTCGATCTATTACGTGATATGTTTTTCATATGAAGCTGCGTTCGTAATAATTTTAATTGTAAACCCTGATTTTATTGGGACAACTGTGAATATCGGCTCATTTTCTATTGCAATATTTCTTTTTAACATTTTTTCAATTTTTACAACTATAATTACGGGCATGCTATTTACAAGAAAATCGTTGGAATCTGACGACAAAAAGACTCAATGGAAGGGAAGATTTTTAATATTAGCCTTTATCTCTTTTACTATTGGTTCAACTCTAGAAGTAATGCTCTTTCTCGACCCTCCTGAAATATTACGAACAATTGTAAGAATTATATTAATATTAAGCACTATTGAGTATTATTTGGGCTTCTTCTTACCGGATCGATTGGCTGCGTGGTTAATAAAAGAGGATTAATATAAATTTTTTTATTATTTTTATTTTTATTATTACCACATCTTTATAGATAGTATGGAAGTGAAGTTTTTAACAAATTATTACATCCATTGCGATACTTTTTAATTATATTTTGAAGAATATCGAAGATTTTCAACATTAAATAAAACACAATAAAAATAAAATTTAAAAAAAATCAGATTAACACGATTAAATTCCAGCTAATTCTTTTATGTTTTTTATTCCGCTCACGGCATCCGGAGCAAAATCATCGGCACCAAGTCTTTTTGAAAGCTCCATGTTTAATGGAGCACCGCCTACGATCAATTTGACTTTATCACGAAGTCCTGCCGCTTCTAACGCTTCATGAACTTCTGTTATTTGTTTTACGGTCATTGTTAAAAGAGAGCTCAAGCCAACGATAGTTGCTCCCGTTTCTTTTACTTTATCTACAATCGTCTTGGAATCAACATCCATGCCTAAATCAAATACTTCAAAACCTGAACTCAGAAGCAATGTTCCTATCAAATTTTTTCCGATATCGTGATTATCTCCTTTAACAGTGCAAATAACTACTTTTGTCTTCTTTTCAGATTTATCCATTGCTTCCATTGCAGGCTTTAGAACTTTAAACGCTTCTTTCATGGTTTCTCCGGCAAGCACCAATTCGGCTAAATAATATTCGTCTATTTCATAGCGTCTTCCTACTTCGTCCATTCCTTTTGATAACGCATTTAAAACTTGAAAAGGGTCTTTTCCATCTTCAAGAGCCTCTTTTACGGCATCAGCTATATCGTCAATTTCCAGCTCTATAATTAGTTCGGTTATTTTTTCTAGATCCATTTTTTTTTTTTTTTTTTTTTTTTTAATTAAAAAAAAAATTTTTTTTTATTTAATAATATTTTT
>JAUWRB010000048.1 GCA_030610785.1 Promethearchaeota archaeon
ATGAATGTCCAGATTTTAAGTAACGGTATTACTATGACAGACGAATTGCAGAAAAGGGAATTCTTAAAAATTGGATTTTGTGTCCAGTTAAATGATCAGTCTTATTGGTTGACCTCCGGACAGATATATTGAGCCAAAATTGATAATGAAAAGGAATTATTTATTTCCATGGAGCCAGAAGGGTATATCACTATTTCTATTGGTTATAGAAAATCTAAAAGAGAATATATAGAGTATATTCAATAAATATCAGAGAGAATCATTCTAGTTATATAAGTAGAACTTGTATAACTTGGAATTTATCACGAAGACATCCAAGGGGGTATAAGAGCCCTGTTTATGGGTATTTTGATGCTGTCGGACAAAAATTTGTAGATATCTTCGTCTCCGGCAAAATGAAAAGTATAAACATCGCCTTCGACCGACCAATAACCGTCAAAAGGCAGGTTAAAATTTTAAATACTGGAACGATTATTAATAAAATAAAATTAAAAAATTTAAATTAAGATAAAGAATGATTTTTTAGGAGGAAGGAGTGCAGGTAAAAATGAAAGCGCAAAGCGTTTTTATTAAAGGTCGGGAGATCAAGGTGAAAAGAAAGTGGCTTTAGATACACGAGTCTTACTTTTATTCGAAGGACCGAACTAAGAGCATTCTTGACGTTAAGGGCTTGGACGACATTACCGGTATTGAACGATTGGAGATCCTGGGCACAGACATCAAGAAAATTGAAGGACTCGAACACCTCACCGGGTTGGAAGAATTATTCTTGAGCGCGAACAAAATAACCGAGATCTCGGGGCTCGAGACATTGACAGGATTATCCACTCTTGCCTTGGACGCTAACAAGATAACGGAAATAAAGGGGCTCGACAACCTCGTGAATTTAACAACGCTGACACTTGGAGTGAATCGCATCTCCGAGATAAAAGGGCTCGACAACTTGGTTAACCTGCGAGACTTGGAACTAGATTTAAATAACATCTCCGAGATAAAAGGGCTCGATAACCTGAAAAAACTGCAAGTATTGAGTCTCTCGGGTAATTCGCTCAAGAAGATTGAAGGACTCGACAATCTTGTTAATATAGAAAAAGTATATCTCCGTAATATGTATATTAATCGGGAGCAGCGTAAGGCTTACGAAAAGGCAAACAATTTCTCTTATGCCATTATTGTTTGAAATATAGACAAGACCATTAAGACCTCGTCCCTCGTCCAATAAAAAATGGATATAGCTTTTTCAATATTGGTTTTTGTGTTTAACGTTATTTTTTTTGCCAAGTTAACTATTTTTATAAAAATTAATTTTAAGATATGAAAAAAAATAATAAATATTTTCTTTTAGCAAATTTTTATATTAATTAAGTTTATAGAATTATTATTAATAAAATTAGTATTTAAAATATATACAGAATTAAAATTGAGGAATGTCATCACATAGAGGAAAATGCCATCACGTAGAGGAGACGGTACTCTAGTATTTAAGATTTGTTTCTACGGACCAAGTCTTGGAGGAAAAACCACAGCACTCGAATGGGTCTATCACAGAGAAGGTCTGGCTTCAGGAGATATGCAACAGATTCAAGACCCAACGGGAAGAACATTATTTTTTGACCGAGTAGTAGCACGAGTTTCTAACGTTGTCTTTCAAGTTTACACCGTTGCAGGGCAACGGAGGCATAAATTCCAACGTCAGACCGTTTTAAAAGGTACTGATGCGTTGATTTTTACTTTTGATTCGCTCATTGACCAATGGGAAGAGAACATCTGGTCTTTAAAAGAGTTATTAAGGTTTTATGGTGATAAACTCATTCCACCGAATTATGCTGACCCTCCAGAGGTTCCTTTAGTGGTTTTAGCTAATAAACGTGATTTAGATAATATAGTTCAAATAAGCAAGATTCGTCAAGTTTTAGATACTGCAAAGTTAAATCATTGTCTTATATACGAGACTATTGCTATAACGGGAATAAATGTAAAGAGGGCTTTTGTTTACGCTGCCCGTCAGGCCGTTTTGAATCATTATAAAAAGCTTTCAGACAAGACAACAATGGAAAGCACGTGAAAAAAAATTTCTTCTACTATTTTCATTAAAAAATAATAGGTTTCAAGTTTAAGACTATTATAATCGTATTATTTTTGGCTCAATTTTACTTTTAGAAATTCGTAGATATCCATAAGAGCTAATTACTGTAAATTTATTATCAACGGGACAAGGAGTGCCCGGGTTAAGAAATAGAGTCCCATCTTTTTTTTCGTTAACAGGGCGGTGAGTATGTCCAAATATAACGATATCATAATTGGAAAGATCGAATTTTTTATTTAATCGCCGAATAATCATGTTAGGACCCCCCATTCCATGGATCATTAAAATTCTTTGTCCGAATAATTCAAATTCTAATTTTTCAGGTAAAAATTTTTTTAATTTTGAATCTGAGTCCATGTTTCCTATGACGGCAATTAATTTCTCCTTGCCAAAAATATCAATAAGACCATCATAAACTTTAATTGAAGTAAAATCACCCATATGAAACAAGTAATCGATGTTTTTTTGTTTAAAATCATCTATTACAATTTTCGGAATTTTTGAAGTTCTATCGGGCACGTGAGTGTCGGCCATTAAGCCGATTAACAATTCCTTTTTATCTGTTATAATCATGTTATTAACATTCATTATTATTTAAAATTAAAGCTATTTTTTATTGCGAAATTTATTCCTTTATTAATCATGTTTTTTAAAGAGTTGACTATATTACCAGGAGGTAAATCAACGCCTCTAGTTAAATCAATTATAAAATAGGTCTTGTAACCAAAATCAAGACCGTCCATAGCGGTGTTATAACAACAATAATCTAGCGCTAAACCAGAAATATATATTTTTTTTATATTATTTGAATTGAGATAATCTTTCAAACCAGTTTCTGTTTTCTTGTCATTTTCGAGAAATGCGGAGTAGCTATCGATCTTAGGATTCGTCCCTTTCTGAATTACTTTTTTTATTAACTTAGTATTAAGATTTTCATGAAAGCGTGCTCCATGTGTATTTTGAATACAGTGATCAGGCCATAAAATAGGACCAATTGCACCATCTTTTGACGAGAATTCATCACCTGGATTTTTTCCAGAATGGTTACTTGCAAATGACAAATGGTCTTGAGGGTGCCAATCTTGAGATAAAACAACGATGCCATCTCCAAAAATATCAATTAAATCGTTAATCCCGTCTATTATTAAATTTCCTCCTTCTACAGCTAAAGAGCCCCCTGAAAGAAAGTCGTATTGCATATCGACTACTATAAGGGCGTCGTCTTTTTTTACTTGAATATCATTTTCAATTTTTAAATCAATATCGTGAAACTTTACCATTTAAATCGCTCTTTTTATTGTTATTAAAAAATTTAATTTAATCTTAAATTTAGATATTAAAAATTTCTCTAAATTTCTGATGACCTACAACAGAAGCCCCTAAAATATTAGTTATATCGTTAGTACCTACTAGATGTCCTTGTCTATTGAAGCCAGCAGAAAAATCTCTACATACATACACGTGTTTAAATTTATGAATGACTATTAGTTCAAATACAAATAAAAATATTTTAACATTAGTTATAACACCAAATACTCCAATTTTAATATCTTTTTTAGAGCTACCAGCATTTTTTATGATAGTATTTAATACAGATTCAAGATTTGTTTCGGCAAAGGAGCTAAGACTGTTGGAATTAATGACAATATTAAATTCATGGTATTTTTCAATAAGTTCATTTAAGGGTGATACGAATTTAGCACCGTAAGTTCCTTTTAAGCAATGAAGACCAAAAAGATCTAACTCATCTTTTTGAGTTATGTCTGTTTGATCGTGCCAGTCTCTAAGATGTATAAATTGATATTCCTCGTTGTTATTTTCATTTTCAAACGCTTCATTGGCTTTATTCATGAAATCTCTAATGAATTGGTTTACTTTATCGCCTTCCCATAATCTTTTTGTTTCATCGTAATCAATATGAACTCTATGTTTATATTTTTCAAGAATTCTGTGATAAGAAACAGGAATATTAATATTTTGATTTGTAGCATTACTTTTTAACCATTTGATGAATTGATTTACATTTGATGCTTGCACATTGATATCTCGCTCCATAAAGTATTCTAACCACATTTGTGAACATTTTTCAAAATCAAGTTTTAAATTATCTCCTATTTTTGAATTTAGTAAATCGTCTAATGGTTCAATAAAATCGTTTTGAAAAGAGGTAGTTATTATTATTTTTAAGTCCTTATCTGCCATTTTTATTCATCTTTTATTTTATTTTTTTCTTTAATTGTTTTTAATTCATTTATTAATTTTTATTTTTTCTTAAGAAGCGTAATCATGATTATTAGTACAATAAATACTTGAATAATACCGAACGTTAATGATGCAATTTCGTGTAATTCTTCTGTAAGCACTACGGGTATTATAATCTCCCAAATTGTAACAAGAAATTCGATGACTACAAGTTTAGTTAACATTGAATCCATTAATTTCCCCATTGCAGATCCAACACCCTTTCCTATTTGTACTCGTATTTTTGGAATAATTGGGTATTGAAAATTATTCTTAAAAGCATTGAAAATATCAATATCTTCTCTATCACTTTTATCCATTTCTAAAGGATTTAATTTCTCAATGAATTCAAGAGTTATTTTTCTAACGAATAAATTCGCTAATTTTTCAGTACTATATCCTTCTTGTAATTGAAAGATACAATCGGCATAAAAAATGGATTCTGGATTAATTAAAGGTTTGAAATCTTTAGAAGAGTCGTGTGGATTAGTTAAAATTTTAATGAAATTCTTGGAGTACATAAAATCAGAAAAGACTAAATTATCTTTATCTCCCCGGTCATCTTCAATATTGATATTTATATTATTTATAATTGGAATAAAGCTTGCCGGAATATTGTTTAAAACCATTAAAAATCTAATTTGAGATTGTCCGCGGTCTTTAAGTATAATATAAGGAGGGTCATTTTTTGCGCCCGTGATTTCGATAAATTTCGCCTCTTTGATATTTTCTTCCATGTCAGTTGTTATAAAAAGCTTGAATCCCCATAATGCATCTAGTATTTTAAAGAAAGAATTTTTAATACTATGCCAAAACTCATCATATTTGTCTTTTACGCCAGTAATTAATTCTTTTTGAGTATTAATATTTTCTTCAAACATTATAAAGTTAGGAATGAATAATGAACCAAGTTCCCTTAAATTAATATAACTCGCTTTGGATGCAATTCTATCTCCTGCGAAGGCTAATTTAATTTTTTCTGCCTTTTTTAAACGTTTTTTAATAGTATCATAAATTTTCCTTAAAGATTCAATATTTTCGGCACTACTCTTTGCTATTTGTTTTAAATTATCTCCATATATTTTTTGGTAAAGTTCCTTATCTTTCTTCTTAATATATTTTAATTGCTCGTTAAAATGCCATATAGGACCAAAATTTCTAAGGATTATTATCTTATTTTTCCGTACTGCAATTATATGTCGATTGTCGGGTGAAATTAATACACGACTCAAGAAATTTATGCCCTCTTCAAATTCCCTACCATTTCCTTTATATTTATCCATAAAATATTCCATGTTAATAGATCTTATCCAAGTCTTTTGATCTAAGTCCCATATTTTAATGTTATTATCCTTTGAGGCAGAAATTAGAAGTTTATTATTTTTTTGGATATAAATTGATACTACAGCGCCATCATGACCTAATAATTCATTTATAAGATCCGGGTTGTTTGTATCATTATTTTTCCATATTCTAATTGTTTGATCATGGCTGCTTGATGCAATATTTGTTCCGTCTTCAAATATTTTTACACAAGCTACAGAGTCAATATGGTTTCCAATTAATATTGGTTTGTTTTTAGATTCATTAGTTAAATTCCATTTATAGACATTACCGTCTCTTGAACCTGAAACTAAAAACTCGCCAATATTATTTTCTTTATTTATATATAAATCAAAAGTTAAAATCCATTCATCTTGAATACCAATTATACTACTAGGTTTATTCTTTAATATTTTGCCTGAATCATCCAATGTTATTGTTAATTGCTTAAGCAAGTTATCTTTAGTTTTATTCTTACTAATTACTTGTATATTATTTAACGCAAAATACACTTGACATGAGTTATTTTGAACCGAATCTTCTAAAATTTTTATTGCAAATATAGCTTTATTAAAAGTTTTTAAATCCTCGTCCCCTTCAGAGATAATATCGTGGTTGAATTCCTTTAAAATCCATTCTTTAGAAACAGAATCAACTTTTCCACGCCAAATATAAATATCTCCATTAATGCCCCCTGCACAAACAATCCACCAAATTAGACTGTTTACTTCCATAACTAGAGAGTCTACACATAAAAGCCAATTATTAATTTTATTTCCTTCGCTTTGCTTGATTTCTCCTTCAAGAATCGCTTCGGGTTCAATTTTTCCCTCCAAAACTTTTTCAATGCTCCATATAAAAACCTTAGGCTTTTCATTTTGCCAAACTTCTCCGCATGAAATTAAATATTTTCCATCTTGAGTAATTACTATATCTTTAATATCCAAGTCATGACTTTTTAAAACTCCAAGTATTACTTTCTTAACTCTTTCATATTTTTTTTTCATTTTCACATCAGCTATATTATTGCTGGAGGTCTCAACAGATTCCTTAGAATTCACATTTCTATAAGGTTCAAAAACCATATTGTTTCACTTCTTTAAAATCATATTAAAAAAAACCTTTAAAATTTAAAATTGATTTTATAATTAATCATTAATTATTAATTGCTTTAAATTAATCTGTATCATCTTCTTGTTTCATTCTTAACTTAATAACATTAATAGCAAAATTAATTAATTCATTAATGTTTTTCCATTTCCCTTCTTCAATTTTTTCTTTAATCCAATAATATGAATCTTGTTCTATCGGTACGGTAACATAAACAGGTTGTATTAATTGCGATTCTTCTGTAAACGCCTTGTTAATTAACCAAGAAATGGTATTAGAAATTAATTTAAAGTTATCGACCGCTTTGATGCCATACGAATAATTCATTGATGAAAATAAAGATAAATTTCCAATTGCAACCACTTTTCCCAATCCATAATGAACAGCGGCCATGATTGGAATTTTTTGTATTGGTTCCACGATCCAATCGTTTTCTTGTTCATTAAAATAAACGTGTGATGCTGTTTTTTCTGAGGAGAACGCTATACAATTTACACTAATTTTAATGTCTTCGTTTTCAGGTTCAAAAGCTTCATCTACTTTTAAAGTACAACCATTTGAATGAATTATTTCCGTAATTTCTTGAGTAATGAAATGATTTTTAAAATTAGATATTAAAGGGCGAGATTTTTCTTTTGAATATTTTTCACTATCAAATAATCTATCAGAATTGAACGAGATGCCAAAATTTTTTGAGAGTTCACTCAAATTATTATTATTTTCTTTATCACCTCCTTGGTCGTTAATTAATAGAAGGCTCCCTCCATCCTTTACATATTTTATTAAATCTTCAATTTCTTCAGGAGTAATTGGTTTTCGAGGTACACCAATTAAGAAAATATCATAATTTGATAACTTCTCGTAAGTCAAACCCGCTTCAATTTTACCGATTTTAAAATCAGAATTAAACAAATAATTGATAAAATCTGAAAACGCAGTATCTTCAATTTTTAATCTATTCTCATGCGAGCCATCGAAACCAAATTTTTTTTGGGTTATCAATACGTCTTCCCTCTCACGATTTTAATTTTTAATTATATTATTCATATTGTTTTAATTTAATAAAAATTATTTTAAATTATGATAAAAAAAAATTATAAAGATGTAGCTTCCAAACAAGCGACTTTACTCGATGGAACTGAAGTTAAAGGTGTGAGCGTGAGATGGTTAATTGATAAAAATGATGGAGCTAAATATTATGCGATGAGAAGATTTGAAGTCAAACCTGGAGCAGGTGTTCCCCTACATGGACATCCCGAAGATCACGAGGTTTTTATTTTAAAAGGAAATGCAAAATTTTATAATGATACCGGACAAGAGGAAATAGTAAATGAGGGAGATGTATTATATATCCCTCCAAATGAAAAACACGGTATTGAAAATTTAGGACAAGAAAAATTAATATTCATCTGTTGTATTCCATATTTATAAACTACTACTTTCTAAAGGGCGGAGATTCTTTCTTTATTAATCTTCTTTTTAAAAATTAATAATTTAAATCAGAAAATATTAATAAATTATTTATTGTAAGATTTTATAATTCTTCTTCAATTTCCGTTGCACATTTCCCAATTGCGACAACCAGGTCTTTATCATAAAGGTTGATAGCTTTTACTCCTTTAGCTGGTCTATGAGTAATTCTTATAGAGTTAATCGGCAAACGAATAACTTGTCCTTGTTCAGTTCCAATTAAAAGATCTTTTTCTTCAGCAATTTTAACCGAAACTGCTTGATCATTATTTTTAGATGTGAGTTTAATATTTTTTACGCCTTTTGCGCCTCTACCAGTTTTTCGATATTCATTAATGCGAGTCCTTTGTCCATATCCATTCTGAGTGATAGTAAGTATAATATCATCGTCAGTAACTAACAAGCTAGCAATTACTTTATCGTTTTCGCGCAAATTAGCTCCTTTTACGCCCATTGATGTTCTACCTAATTCTCTAAGCTCTGATTCGTCAAATCTTATTGCGTAGCCAAATTTAGTAGCAATAAAAATATCTTGGAGTTCATTTGAGAGCTTTTTAACGCTTACCAATTCATCATCAGTTCGAATTTTTTGAGCTCGAATCCCTGATTTTTGAATTTTAGAAAATAATTTTAAAGGTACTTTCTTAACTATTGCGTTTTTAGTAACCATTATGAGCATATCGTTTGTAAGAAAGTTATTAATCGGAATCATTTCTGAAATTTTTTCGCTTTCTTGAAGTACAATAAGATTTACAATTGGTTTTCCCTTTGAAGTTCTTGTTTGAAGCGGTATTTCAAAAGCCTTCATTGAATAAACTCTTCCTTTTGACGTGAAAAATAAAATAGTATCGTGAGTCGAGCAGACAAATAAATCAGATATGAAATCTTCGTCACCTACAGTCATTCCTTTTTTTCCGCGACCACCTCGTCTTTGAGATCGATACTGAGTTAAAGATAAACGTTTAATATAATGATTTTTAGTTAATATAACGATTGTTGGTTCCTTTTTAATTAAGTCTTTTCTTTTAAATTCGGTGTCGTTTTCTTGATCAATTATCTCTGTCCTTCTTTCATCTCCGTATTTTTTACTTAATTCCATTAATTCGTTTTTAATCATATCTAAGCGTAGATTTTTACTCTTTAAAATTTCTTCTAATTTTTTGATGCTTACTTCTAACAATTCTGCCTCATCTTCTAATTTTTTTTGCTCTAAACTAGTCAATCTGGATAGAGGCATGCTTAAAATGGCTTGTACTTGAATATCGCTAAATTTATATGCTTTTTTTAATTTAGTTTTCGCCTCATTAATATCTCTTGCGGTTTTAATAATTTTTATGACGTTATCAATATCGTTTAAAGCAATTAGAAGCCCTTCAACCTTATGAAGCCTTGCTTTTGCTTTTTTTTGGTCAAATTCAGTTCTTCTATAAACGATATTAAGGCGGTGTTTAATATATTCCTGAATTAATTCGTTTAACTTGAGAATTTTTGGTTGTTTTCCATTATTAATTAAGACTAAATTAATCACGTTAAAATTAGTAAGAAGTCTTGTCCGTTTATATAAGATGTTTTTAATCATTTCCTGCTGGGCATTTTTTCTTAATTCTAAAACAATACGCATTCCTTTTCGATCAGATTCGTCTCTTAAATCGTGCACATCTTTGAGCGTTCCATCTCGTATGAGTTTGGCAATCGATTCAATTAATGTGGTTTTATTAACTAGATAAGGAATTTCAGTAATAATTAAGCGGTTTTTTTTTCCTATATTTTCGATTATTACTTTTCCCATAATAGGAATGTTTCCTTGTCCCGTAGAACATGCGTTATAAATTCCCGATGTATTTGTAATGATTCCACCTGTAGGAAAATCGGGTCCCTTGATGATTTCCATTAATTCTTCTAGCGAAATATCCGGGTTGTCGATAGTTGAGATGATTCCTTGACAAATTTCCATGAGATTATGTGGAGGCATGGAAGTAGCCATTCCAACGGCTATCCCTTTAGTGCCATTTAATAAAATGTTAGGGAGTTTAGCGGGTAAATATATTGGTTCTTTTAAACTATCGTCGAAATTAGGTTGGAACTCTACAGTATCTTTTTCAAGGTCTTCAATTATTTCATTGGATATTTGAGCTAAACGAGCTTCAGTGTATCGCATGGCTGCGGGAGGATCGCCGTCTATAGAACCAAAATTCCCTTGAGGATGGATTAATGGATATCTTAACGAAAAATCTTGAGCCATTCTGACGAGAGAATTATAAACAGCCGTATCTCCGTGAGGATGATAATTTCCTAAGACTAAGCCAACTGTCCTTGCACATTTCACGTGAGGATGATTAAAAAAAAAATTACTTTTTGCCATTGCGTAAATAATTCTACGGTGTACTGGTTTTAATCCGTCTCTCACGTCAGGAATAGCTCTACCAACAACGACGGACATGGCGTAATCGATATAACTGCTCTTCATTTCGTCTTTTAATAAAACTTCTTTAATTTTTTCAGTACTCAAAATAACACCCTTAATAGTTATTCATGTAAATAAATAATTTAATAGTTCTAAATACTAAATGTCAAGCATGTTAACATCGTTATAATGTTGAATAATAAATTTTTTTCGTGATTTAACTTCCTTACCCATGAGCTTAGTAAAAATTAGGTCGTTTTCGAGAAAATCCTCGTAAATTATTTTTTTTAATACTCTGGTTTTGCGATCCATAGTTGTATCATAAAGTTCATCCGGATTCATCTCACCTAAACCTTTAAAGCGTTTCACCTTAATAGAATCTGTATTTTTTAAGTTGTATTTTTTTTCTAGTTCTTTTAGTTTCTCTTCCTTTTCTTTATCAGTAAAAACATATAGCTTTGTTTTTTTATATTTTAACTCATATAACGGTGGAACAGCCATATACAAGTACCCATTATCAATCAAAGGGCGCATGAATCTAAAGAAAAAAGTTAAAAGTAATGTTTCAATATGATGACCATCAATATCTGCATCGCAAAAAATAATAACTCGATGGTACCTAAGTTTTTCAATATTATACTCCTCCTCTTCAACATTATGGATCCCTGCACCAAGAGCCTTTATAATTGATTGAATTTCGTTGTTTTGTAAAATTTTATCCAACCTTGCCTTTTCTACATTTAATATTTTTCCCCTAAGAGGTAAAATTGCTTGATAAGTTCTGTCTCTTCCTTGTTTTGCAGAACCCCCAGCAGAATCCCCTTCAACGATAAATATTTCACATTCTGTAGGGTCATTTGAAGAGCAATCTGCAAGCTTACCAGGCATTCTTGCGCTATCTAATACCGATTTCCTGCGAATTAATAATCTTGCTTTTTGCGCAGCTTCCCTTGCTTTTTTTGCGTTAAGTGTTTTTAAAATAATTTTTTTGGCTGTTTGTGGATTTTCCTCTAAAAACTGAGTTAGCTTATCGTTAACTATTTGACTTGTAATTTGACGGACTTCAGGATTTCCTAATTTAATTTTGGTTTGACTCTCAAATTGAGGGTCTGGATGCTTAACAGAAATGATTGCTGATAATCCCTCAAGCGTGTCGCTTCCACTTAACACGATATCTTTATACTTTTTTTGCATGTTATTTTCAATATAAGAGTTGACTGTCCTCGTAAGTGCCGATTTGAATCCAGTAGTATGTGTACCATGTTCGACTGTATTAATTGTGTTACAATATGAAAGGAGATTAGATTGATATCCTTGATTGTATTGCATTGCTACTTCAATTTGTGCCTCTCCATTATCAACTTCTGATGAACCATTAATATATATAATATCTTCGTGAAGTGGTTTTTTATCTTTATTTAAATACTCAATGAATTCTTTTATTCCTCCCTCGTAATAAAACTCTTCCTCTTCTTCCGTAATAGCATTATAAATTTCGAACTTTGCTTGTGGCGTAAGAAAGGCTAATTCTCGAATTCGACTAATAATTATAGAGATGTTAAAAATAGCTTCTTTTGGGTTAAAATCAAAAATTTTGTTATCAGGATAGAAAGTAATTTTTGTTCCAGTTGTTTTATCACCTGTTTTTATTATTTCTGGTTGTGATACTTTTTCGCCACGAGAAAATTTTTGTTTATAAAAAATACCGTCTCGATTAATTTCTACAATCATCCACTCGGTTAATGCGTTAACAACAGATAGTCCTACACCATGTAATCCCCCTGAAATCTTATAACTCTTGCTGTCAAACTTGCCTCCAGAATGTAAATGTTCCATTATTACTTCTACTGCGGGTTTACCAAATTCTGGATGATTATCAATCGGAATTCCTCGACCATTATCAGATATTTGAATAGAATTATCTTTATTAAAAATAATTCCTATATTGTCAGCATATCCTGCGAGGGCTTCGTCTACAGAATTATCTAAAACTTCAAAAATTAGATGATGGAGTCCTCTTTTTCCAGTATCGCCGATATACATCGCTGGTCGTTTTCTTACGCCCTCGAGTCCTTTTAACACTTGAATATCTTCTGCGTCATAATTATTATTATCGGACATAAGAAATCGATTCTTATTTGTAATAATTTTTGCTTGTAAAAGTAAAATAATTCAATTTGAAAAATTTTAAATGAAATTTTTACGATTTACTATAATAATATAGTATATTCTAATTTATTAATATTATCGGATTTTTTATCACATCAAGAACATTAGATCTCATTTTGTATTATCCAAATTATCTTTATCTCAGAGATGGAAGGTAAATTAATTTGTATAATTTCTATATTTATTTTTTTCCCATTTTAAACACACAATTTTTAAAATTGTTTTTTTAAATCTATCGTAAAAAATTTAAGAGGAACGACTTAAACTTCATAAAATTAAAGCCTTAATTCAAATATATATTATATATTAAAACATTTCTTTTTATAAAGTCCAAATTTTTACAAAAATCAACTTTCTAAAGATTTTTTCTAGATAATAAGATGTTTATAAAGACCTATTTATTTTTTCTAATTTCCTCTGCCATTTTTATAATTTCAATTAATTGCTGGTTTATGTCATGTGTTCTAACAATATGAGCACCATTATAGACGGCTATTGCTGTTGCTGAAAGCGTGCCATTTAATCTATTTTCTGGATCGGGAATATTAAGAGTACCTCCTATGAAAGATTTTCTTGATATCGCAACAAGTATAGGTTTTTGAAGGATTCGTAGTTCATTTAATCTATTAATTATTTTTAAATCATATATATGAGTTTTTTCTTCAATCCAATGGCCTATTCCAGGATCCAACGCTATATTATCCTCGTTATATCCTTTTCCTTTAAGAAATTTAATAGTTTTTTTGAATTCATCAATAATTTGCTCGATAGTACATAAATCTCCGGGAACTTTTTTAGAAGCCATTAAAATAATTGGAATATTTTCTTCTATAATAAAATCTCCTAACGAAGAATCAGTTTTTAAGCAACTTACATCATTCACGATCATTTTTTTATCATGCTTTAAAGCAATATCATGAGCTGACTGACAAACTTCTCTATATTGGGAATCGATTGAAATAATTACTTTTTCAGGGATTAACTTGCAAATTAATTCCATTGCTGGAATTATTCGATTCATTTCTTCTTTTACGGAGATTTTTTCAGACCATGGAGCAGTAGATCTTGCTCCGAGATCTAATATCTTCGCACCGTTATTTATCATCTCTGTAGTTACTTGCTTGAGACTTTTTAAGTCGTTGTAAATTGAACCTTTGTAAAAAGATTCAGGGCTAAGGTTTAACACGCCCATTATAACTGTTGAAAAACCATCTCCAATTTCTAAAAAATTATATAATTTAGAATAAATCTTATCCATATCTAGGAAAAAAAAAAGTATATCAAATATATATTTTTCTTTTGATAGTGAATAATGAGAACCATTTAAGTGCATACATTTCCGCTTGAGAACATGACCCAACTATTATACGGGCTCAGTATAATAAAAGACTTCCTGATGCTATTATTTCAGTGTCCACAATTATCTCAGGATCTGATTTTTTTATTACAAATGATAAAACTCTTCTAAAGAAACTAAAAATATGTGAGATTACCCCCCAAGAGTTTGTTGAAAAATATATAGAAGATAAAAAAGAAAAGGAATAGTTGAGCCGTTAAAATTAAAATAACAAATTGAAAGTCATAACCTTCTCTCAAAATATAATTAATTAAATTATGAATTAAGAAATAATATTGAAATCTATACATTTGTATAGACAAAAATAGATTTAAAATAAGTTTAATTCTTTATCATATCGATTTAAGCTTTAAAAAATTTATATTAAGAATTAATTTTAAAAGAGTAATTTCATGTATCTATTTTCTATTAAATTACCAATAATAAAAAAAGACGATCCGCTTTTAGAGACTATTGTTAAAAATATTAAACAAGTAAAAGAAACTCTAAAAGAAGGAGATATTATAGTAATTTCTGAAAAAATTATTGCTACTTCTCAAGGACGAGTTAAGAATTTATCAGAAGTAAAAAAAATTTCGAAAAAAGCTAAAAATTTAGCTATTAAATACGATATGGATGAAAGATTTGTCGAATTAATTTTACAAGAAGCAATAATGATTTTAGGCGGCATGAAACACGTTATCTTGGCAAAAGTAAACGATTTTTTAATCGCAAACGCGGGTATTGATCAATCCAATGCGGGTCCAAATATGGTTGTTCTTTTACCAGAAAATCTCAATCAAGTTGCATGGGATTATTGGAAAGAATTAAGAAAGGAATTTAAAATAAATAATCTTGGAGTTATTATAGCAGATTCGAGAGTTCAACCTCTCAGAAAAGGAACCATTGGTATAGCGATAGCCACAGCAGGTTTTGAACCGATCGAAGATTTACGCGGTCATCCTGATCTATTTAACAGACCTTTAGAGATTACGATGAGAGCTATAGCGGACGATTTAACTAGCGCGGCTCAATTTCTCTTAAATGAAGGCGCCCAACAAACTCCTATAGTAATCATGCGAGGGTGTAACATAGAGTTCACAGAAAATCCAAAATTAACCACAGAAATGCCTGCTGAAGAATGTTTGTATATGAATATTTTTTCAAAATATCTTCTGAAAAAAAGAAATAACTTTTAAATTTTAAAATTTTTAAGATAATGAGTTATTTTCCTCAATTTTTAAAATAGAACAATACATTCTATAAATATTATTAATACATTATAAAAGAATTTTAATTGAAAGATGTGCCTTATCCCAAAAAAAGTATTCTTCGTTAAAGGTAAAGGATTTCATAAATCTAAGTTGGGAAGTTTTGAACAAGCGTTAAGAGAAGCAGGTATTGAAAGATTCAATTTAATTAAAGTTAGTTCAATTTTACCGCCTAATTGCATAGAAATTTCACAAGAAGATGGATTAAATCAACTTCGTCCGGGTCAGATAATATACATAGTTCTGAGTAAAATAAGTTCAAATGAACTTAATCGATTAATCTGTGCATCGATAGGTGTTGCCAAACCAGCAAATGAAGGACTTTATGGATATTTAAGTGAACATCATTGTTTTAATTTAAAACCCGATAAAGTAGGAGAATTTGCTGAAAATTTAGCTGCTGAAATGTTAGCAACAACACTAAATATTCCTTTTAATCCGGAGGCTAATTACGACGAAAAAAAAGAAGTCTTTAGAATTAATGGCAAAATAATTGAAACTAAAAATATCTCCGAATCGACTACTGTTAAAAAAGAAGGCGAATGGGCTACTGTTATAGCGGCAGCTGTCTTTATCTTATAATTTTTATTTATTTTTATTTTTTTAATTTATTATTGTCTTCTTTTGCTCTAATAAGGATAGAATTCAGTGAAATTTTTTAGAAATAGAGAATTTATTTGAATTAAGTAATCGTTACATTCTTGTTTTACATAAGATAAAAAAGTTGATTATTATCGATGAAGCTCTATAAATTTATGGGATACGAATTAATTGA
>JAUWRB010000020.1 GCA_030610785.1 Promethearchaeota archaeon
ACAACTCCCGCAGCTATATACCAAGGAAGCAAAGGACCATGTAGGGAAAGAGATGATCCCCCTCCAAATGTGATTAGAAAAGAAAAAGCAAGAATGGAATTTTTTCAAATTATTGCAAATTTAAATTATAAGATTCTTCCGCCTGGTTATAAAGACAATAATACAAGTGTCAATATTAGATGTAGAAATTCGCACATTTTTCATGCCAGCCCTAAATATTTTAAAAAAATGGTGAAACAAGGTAAAGAACCTTGCAGAAAATGCTCTAAAAATAAGTAATTTCATAAAATTTACATTCAAATAAATAAAGTTTTATTTATAATAAACTAATTTTGTTCTATCTTGACATCTTCTAAGTCTAAAAGTCGTTTTGCTTCCTCTTCCAAGTCTACGCTAAATACATCTGTTATACCTGATTGCTGCATTGATACCCCGTAAATTCTATCGGCGTTAACAATATTTTCTTCCCTATGACTTATAACGAGAAATTGAGCTTGTTGAGAAAATTCTTTGATAACACCCGATACTCGTGCGCAATTTTTTACATCCAAGGCCGCATCAATCTCGTCTAAAACAAAAAAGGGCGCAGGATAGAACTCTTGAATCGAAAAAATGAACGCTAATGCGACTAATGTCTTCTCGCCCCCGCTGAGAATTTCTATAGTTGAAATCTTTTTTCCACGAGGTCTTGCTTCAATGGTAATTCCTCCTTCGAAGGGTTTATCAGGGCGATCTAAAAGAAGTCTTGCGGAACCCCCTGGCGAAAGTTTCTGAAAGATAGCAGAAAAAGTTCTAGAAATCTCGTGATATGCTTTCATGAACGAGCGAGTTTTTTCTAGTTCAATTTTATCAATAGCATCAATAATCGCTTTTCTTTCTCTTTGAATTGCTTGACGCCTCATATCAATTTCATCAAATCTTTCCTTCACAACATCATATTGCTCAATAGCTTTCAAGTTTACGGGCTCAAATGCTTTTTTTTTCTTTATAGAAATAGCTATATCTGATTGTAGTTCTTCTTTAGTTAAATCGTCCGTTATAGGAGGTAGAGTTCCATAATCCTTCGATCTCTCGTAAAGATTTTCAATTTGGTCAGTGCAAATTATTTTTTTTGATTCGAAATTAATCGTCTTAGAATTTTCCATGGAAAGATCTGACTTTAAATCGGTAATAACCTTTTGGTACTGTTTTTGTTTTTTCCACGATTCATTTTTATCTTGCGTTAAGTTACTGATTTCTTCTTGTTTTATTTCCTTTTTTTCGTTTACTATTTTTAAATTTTCGTCCGTTTTTTCAATTTCTACTAATATTAACTCGACTTGTTTTCCCGTATTTTTGATTTCTTCTCCTAAAGTGAGTATTTGTTGCTCTCTTTCTTTATTTTTATTAAGTTCATTTAATTTTCCTTGAGATTTTTGTATATTTTTATTAAGGCCATTTAAATTTTTTTGAGCGTCTTTTTGAGCGTCTAATTCTTTGTCCTTATCCTCTCTTACTGCATCGATTATTTGCTGTATATCTTCAACTTTATTTTGAATGTTGTCTACTTGAGAATTAAAAATTTCAATATCTTTAGAACTTACATCGATATTTTTCCTTGCTTCAGCTGTTTCTTTTGTTATTTCTTCAATAGATGTAATAATTCTCATTACATTATCAAGAGATCTTAAATTATCTAAAATTTCTTCCAAATTTTTATTTTCTTCTTCAATTTGTTCTTGTAAATTACCAGTAATTTCCCAAAATTTTTCTTTTTCAATATTAAGTTTAATATTATCATTTTTCAAGGATTCGTGCTCTAATTTTACTTTATTTATACTTTCTTCAGATATGATAATTAATTTTTTCTTATCTTCGATTATTATATTCAATTTCTCAATATTTTTATCAAGTTCAATAATATCTTCAAATAAAGTTTGAATCCCTTGTAATTCTTGAAGTTTTTCTATAATTGTATTTAACTTCCCTTGATTTGTATCAATATCATTTTGAATAGTTGAAATATTGACCCAATATTTATCTTTAAGATCTTTTAAATTTTTTATTTCAATATTTAATTTTTCTGCTTCTTCATTTTTTTTGTTAATAAAATTATCTCTCTCTTTGATTTCATTTTCATATTTTTCAATTTTTGGATTTAATTCCGTTATACTTTTATCAACATCTTCAAGCCTTCGGTTTGAAGTTGAAAGATTTTCAGAATCGTGTTTTTTTTGAATATTGATTTCTGTTATTTTTTTTTCAATATTGTTTAATTCATCTTCTTGAGCTTTATTGAGTTCTGAAATTTCTTCTAATTGTTGGTATAATTCTTGACTTTTTGACATTGTTAATTTTTGTAGCGATAAATGAACATTTTCTAAAATTTCCATTAAATCCATCACAAAATTATCAAAATTTGATGTAGATTCTGCAACTGCTATGTCAGCCGACATCTTTGTTTTATTTATGAGTTGTTCAATCGTCATATCGGAATTATCAGTAAATAGATTTAAAGTCTGAAGGATAGAATTAAGCATGGTTGTTGTTTCTGAGGTTTCTTCAGTATTAATACTAATTTCTTCAATGGTTTTCATGATATCAATAATATCCAAAATAAATTTTTTAAAATTTTCGGCAGAATTATCTATTGCTTCCGCATTTGATTGTTGTATATTACCTTTAATTGTTTCTACAGAGATATTTATATTTTGAGTAAGCATACTCAAAATTGAAAGAATTCCGGTAATATCCTTAGTATTTTTGTCGTATTCCTCTTCAGAATTTTTAATTCTTTTTATCACGAGATCTTTTTCGCGTGTCAGTTCTTTTAAACGTCTTTGAAAATTTTCTTTTTTGGAATTATAGGATACCGATGCATTTTCCGATTTTAAAACGCTATTGCTTAAAGTACTTACATTTAATTCTAAATTTTTTTTTTCCCGTTGTAAACTTGTTATTTCTTTTTTAAAAATATTTAATTCGGTATTCAGATTATTTATCTTGCCACGATTATCGGTAATTTCAGATTTAATAGAATCCTGTTTCATTTTTAATAATTCTAAATTTTTTTCATTTTTTTTATAAGTTGAGTCTTCTTCTTTTGATTTACCTTTTAATTCATTTAATTTTCCAGAAATACCATCTTTTTCTTTCAATAATTCTTTCAAGACTTCTTTTAAATCTTTGTCTTTACTCAATTCTTTAATTTTTTTTTCCGTAGAAACTTTCTTCTGATTCATGTTCTGAATACTTTCTTTATTCATTTTGATTTCTGTATTCAATGACGATAATGTGGATTGGAGATCAGATAACTGTGAGTTTAAATTAATTTTTTCTTCTTGAATTATATTAATTTTATTTTCTATCTCTTTTTGTTTTTGATTTTCACCAGAAATCTTCGATTTTAAATCTTCAATTTTTGCCCTAGTCTCATGCTCGATATGCTTGGTTTTTTCGATAGCATCCTCTATACTTTCAGCTTTTCCTTTTAATTTGCTTAATTCCTCATTTAATTTCTTTTTCTTAACTTCATTCTTCTTTATATTTGTTTCTAGGACATTTATTTTTGATTGATCAGATGATATTTTTTGTTTCACTTTCGATATCTCTGCTTTAAAAGTAGATTTTTCGTCCTCATTATTTTTAATTTTAACATCAAATTTTGCTTGGTTTTGTTGGCATTTTTCAATTTCTTTTTTTGCATTTTCAATTTGATTTTCATAGTCTGAAATTTCTTTTGTAACAACTTCTATTATGGAATCAAAAGTTTGACCCTCTTCAAGTTCCATTTGCAAACTTTCTAAATTTTTTTTATCCAAAGTTAATTTTTCAATTGATTTTTTAGCTAATGTCAAGGATGTTTGACTTGACGATAATTCGGTTTTTAATTGTGTAATATGTTCGTTAATTTCTTCTCTCTCTTTTTCCTCCTCGTAAATCATACTTTGTGTATTTTCCATAACAAGCGCTTCTTGATTTAAAATAGCTTCTTGATGCGTGAGTTTTTCTTCCAATTCTTCGATAATTTTTTTAGACTCGTTAATTTTTCGTTCCAAGTCATCCTCTTCTACTTGTAATTTTAAAATACTTAAGGCTATCAATTGAGCGTTGAAAAAATTTATTTTCTCATCCAAAACTTTCCATTCTAGAGCGTCATTTTTTTCTTTTTCTACTTTTTTAAGTTGAGAGGATACTTCTTTAAAAATGGCTTCGAATTGTCCTAAATCTCGTTCTGCCTTTTCCAATTCTTTCATTGTAATATCTTTCATCTCATCGTATTTCTGAAGTCCTATTAACTCCTCAATGAAGTTTCGTCGATTTTCCGCATTCATGTGAGTTAATTCAACGATTTTTCCTTGAAGGACAAACTGATTACTCCCTTCGGGATCAATATTTGCTGTTGCAAGGGCGTTAAGTATTTGTTGACGAGTACTTTTTTTTCCATTCAATTTATAACCGCCACCGCCACCTCTTTTTATAGTTCGAGTGATTTCAAAAGTTTCTGTACCACCTGGAAAAACCCCGTCTGAATTATCAAAAAACATTGTTACTGATGCTCTATTCGCCGGGGGCTTCCCTTTTGCACCCGCAAAAATAAGATCTTCTAAGCTTTTTGCTCTCATAGTTTTTTTACTTAATCTTCCTAAAGCAAAGCATAATGCGTCTATGATGTTTGATTTACCCGCCCCATTTGGACCGACAATACACGTGAAGCCACTTGAAAGACGAATTGTGACCGTTCTATTTCCAAAACTTTTAAATCCCGTCATAGAAATCTTACTAATCCATGTCAGCTCAATTCTCCTCTTATTTTATAATTTTCATTATATTATTAGAATTAAATATGATAAATAAAATCAAATATTTATTAATATATTTGATTGAGTTGTTTGAAACTAATTGGTTATCTATTATCAATTAATTATAAAATTAAAAATTAAAAAACAAGGCTTCATTTATTTTTAATTCTTTAAAAAGTTTATATTTTTCCGAATACAGCATCAACCATTATCTTTAAGTTATTTGGGTTTATCACCATAAAGAAATAATCGTAATTTAAATCATTATTTGAACTTTTTCTATTTTTCATATTAAGACCCTTCTTCGAAGCGCTTAAAATTCCAATTCCTTGCATCATTTTAACTAAACTTCCAAATTCATTCACATCTTTATCGTATCCTAAAGATTCGCAAGAAATGTCGTAAAGTTCTTTTAAATCTTTTAAAGTTATGTAATAAGTTGATTTATTTAAAAAAAAATTTGACAGATTATCTAAAAATAAAATTGTTAAAATATCTTCTTCAGAGATGTAAGTAAACATGTTATATTCATCAGAAGTTTGAAAAATATCAAATTGATCTTTCCATATTTCATACATTTCAAATGGGTGAATATTTTTTTGTTCTTTTAAAATTGGAAATAATTGCCGAAGGAGATCAATTCCTTTTCCGGGAACGGGTACATAATGCTCAAAAATTAAATCCGTCATGAATTCAATCAATTCTTTATCAATATCGTGCAAGAAAGCTAACGAGGCTCTTTGTTTTAGAATATAATAAAGTTCATTGTAAGTAAAAAAATTTAACTTTTTTTTAATATCAAATTCATTTAATAAATCCAAAGTTGATGGTCTTAAAACTTTATTAACTGTCGAAATTATTGTTAAATTAATTTCTTTTCCTAAAAGTAGAAATTTTTTAAAAATTTTTGGGTTTAAATGTTCAATATTGTTAAAAACTAAAAATAAATTATCGTTAATTTTTCTTCTTGCAATTTTAAATGTATTCCACAGTTGAGAAATTTTTGAATTTACGAGAGAATTAAGATTGAGAGTTGAATTTGAAAATTCAAGCATTTTAACTAATAAAGAGATTATTAATTCTTCAATATTTTTTTCTTTACAATTAATATTAATTATTTTAAATGTCTGCTCATTCTTATTATTTTGAATTAATAAATCTTTTATAACTTTATTTACAATCACTTTCTTACCAATCCCTTGAATTCCTTGATATAAAATATTCAAGGAAAAATCATCAAAAATTGAGTCGTTTAAAATTGAAAATAATGAAGCTTCTTCTTTTTTTCTATATAGAAGTGTTGGGGGGATAAAATATGGATCAAAAAGAGCTTGAGAGCCGAAATAATTTTTGGATTTATTTATCATCATAATTTTTTCTTTTTTTAATCACATATTTTTATCTAAGTATTTAAACCCCGAGAGAGAGAGGGGTCATTAAAAATAAAAAATAAAATAAAGCTTATTTTAAATAATAAATTGATATTATTTCAAGAATAGAGCTTTAAATAGATAATTTGATTTTCATATTTTAATAATTATCAATTTTCCTAATACCAATCTTATTTTTTTCTATTTTTTCTTTAAACCTTATTTTTCTCAACTTATTAGGAAATTTTAAATCAATATTATCATAAATAAATCCACTAGAGCCTAGAGGACCTTCAACTACCTTTAATTTTGACGGAGAAATATTTCCTTTAATAAAAGAGATTATTTTACTATTTCCGAGAAACTTCCTTTTAAAAAAACTTCCAAAGGTATTAATAGCTATAATTGGGATTCTATTTTCGAGAGCACGAGCTTTTAAATAAACATTCCAATTATCCATTCCTTCTTTCCGTATTTGAGTAGGAGAAAATAAGACCTCTGCTCCATTTTCAGCAGCTAATCGAGGAGTCTCGAAAAATGCAACATCAAAACAAATCAGAATAGCAAATCGGGAATTGTCTAATTTAAATATATTTAAAACCTTTCCCGGTTCAAATTGTTCTCTCTCATAGGAGTAAAGATGGATTTTATCTTGTCGTCCCATCTCTTCACCTTTTTCATTAAAATAATAGCATGTTATACTCGGTTTTTTTTGATGAATTCTTTTTTCCCAAATCGCGCCTGATAAAATATTTAATTGATATTCTTTAGCTAAATTTTTTACGAAAGAATAATCCTTTCCTCTTTCTTTTTGAAAATTTTGCGTCATATCTTTTGATAAAGGAACCCATCTTTCTGGTAAGCATATAATATCACATTTATCAACCTCTTGTAATAAATCTTTTACTAAACTTTTAATTTCTGAATAACATTTATTTCTGTTTTGATGGACTTCAGGTTGAATGCAAGCAATTTTCATGACGATTCTTCTCAAAAAAATTAAAACTAATTAAGTTCATTAATTATATTAAATATCTCGTCTAAATTAGAAATTTCGTAATCTGGTTGAGTTTCTGGTAAGATTTTAATTCCTGTTTTATTAGTGTCATATTTTCCCCCCCTATGGATATAAACAGAATAAATATTGTTTAGTTTTGATGGAATTATATCTTTATTAATGCGATCGCCGATGAATATTGTTTCTTGACCATTAACTCCAAATTTTTTTAAACAATAATCAAAAAGTTTGGGATTTGGCTTTTTTATTCCTATTTCATCCGAAATGACTACTAAATCAATTAATTTATCAATATTAAGTCTTAAAATCTTTTCATATTGCTTCATGGGCAAACCATCAGTAATGATGGTTGTTTTTATAGACATCTCGCTTAATTTTTCTAAACAAGGAATTACATCATCGTAACATTTTATTGATTTTATTTTTTCTGCTTGATATGCCATGACCGCTGCTGCGATATATTTATATTGGTCGTTGAATGGAATGGTTTTTATTTCGTTATCAAGTAGATTTAACCTGCGGATGAAAAAATTATAATGCTCAGATGAGTTCGAACCATATTCCTTTACTATCTCTTTAATCATATTTTTAGCTTTTAAAAAATTAATTTTTAAACCTAATTTAATCATTGCTTTAATTCCTTTAATTCTAGCTCTTTCGGAGAGTCCAGTTGAATCAAAAAGGCAGTCATCTAAATCAAATCCTATTAATTTTATTTTAGGACACATTTTTGAAAGAAAACAAGTTTTTTTGTTTTTAAAAAATTAATTATTAAATATTATTTGTTTTTTTATAATACTTATTAATCGTTGTTATATATTTAGATAAGATAAATTTATTTATATAAAAATACATATTTCTTTTATTAAATTTATTCAATCGTAAGAATTAATCAAAATATTAAAAATATTAATGTTATTATGGGTTTAAATAAGTTTAAAACAACTATTTTATTCTATAGAAAGAGATTAATAAAGGAGATTCAATAATTGACAACTATTGTAGCGTTTTCTTGGTTTCATAAAAAAATAGGACCTATAATCGCATATGATTATCCAAAGGGCATACTCAACGAAAAGTTATCTGCTAAAATAGCAAACATCATGGATCAGACGGTAAATGAAGGTTTTTTTACTCATTCTTTCGAGAAATATAATTCCATGAATTATTACTTTGAAATTCATTCTGATTTTGCTCGTGGAGGCCAAGAAATGCTAATGATTTCAATTATTTTTGATCAACAAACGAATGCTGAAATTGAACATAATGTTAAAATGCTATGTATTGATTTCACTGAAAATTTACAATCAAGCGAAGATATTTTTGCTGCGTTTTATATAAACGAATTAAATTATTATGATGAAGAAGGAATAGAAAATATAATAAAAAATGATAAAATCATAAAGGAAAGCGTAAAAGATTTATATAAGGCTATTATTGAAGATACTAGGGATAAAAGCGAAGAAGAAAAGATATCTATTTTACTTAATAAAAAACATATATTTTTGACCTTAAAAAAATTATCAAAAGGACCTATCACTTTAGAGGGATTAAATGAATGGTTTAAAGAGAATTTTCCTAATAAAAATTTTAAAAAATTGATAAATACTTTAGCTGAAAAACAATTCATTTTTGTAAATCAAATTGGGAGAATAGATAAATATATTCTATTAGTAAAAGAAGTTAATGCTGAAAGAATACCTCCTGAGACGGTAATAGAATATATTGATAAAACTCCAGAGTTAATAGAATTAGTACTTCTAAAAATAAAAGAATATTTTAGCATGCATGAAAATAAAAAAGAAAAGGAATTAGAAAAGGACTCTTTTATATTATTTCAAATAATGTCTGATCCTAAACTATACAATATTCTTTCTGAATTAAGAAATGGTTTAATTCCAAGAGATGAATTACCTGAATTAGTTTCAAAAAGAA
Source organism: Promethearchaeota archaeon (assembly GCA_030610785.1). Taxonomy (GTDB): domain Archaea; phylum Asgardarchaeota; class Lokiarchaeia; order Sigyniarchaeales; family SOKP01; genus JAUWRB01. The sequence continues at coordinate 9,105 of JAUWRB010000020.1, forward strand.
CTTTAGATTCTTTGAATAAAAACATAGATTTTTTAAAAAAAAATGATGTTATTGAAGAAATAAATTACAATAATGAAAATTATATTGTTTTAAAAACAAATTTTCAAATAACTACGGCTTTTCCAAAATGGATGAGAAAATTATTGCCAAAAGAATCTAAACCTGTCGTGGCCAAAAAATACGATCCAAAAACGGTTAAATCTAACAAATAACTAGAAGAAATGGCTGAACTCTTTAAAGAGGGGAGATATAAAGAAGTATAAAAAATAAAGAAGGAAAGAACTCATTAATTAATGATAAGTAAATAGAAGTTAATTTTTATAAAAATTTTAAGCGAATTTCACATAACATAATGCATAAAAAGGGAGAATCTTTAGAGGACTTGAAATATCTCTTAGGATTTATGGGGATTGAGATATTATATGCAATTTCTAAAGGGGCTAAAGACTTCGAAACAATAAAACTTTTTTCAGGGTTACCTTTATCATGTATTAAAGGTAGAATTCCCGTATTATTCGACTTAAACTTAATTTCTAAAAATAATTATAATGAATATTGTTTAACGTCAAAAGGAATTAAATTTAAAAATAGAATGTTAAAATAATTTTTAAAGTTATTAAAAAAGAAAAAGAAGGAGATCAATTAATAGAAAGAGGAATCAGTCTTGGAAAAAAATTTGAAACATAATTTTAAGGAAAATGAGAATAATAAATTTAAATTTCAGATTGGGGCGACAACATCATGGCTATGAGCAATAGCTCACTTTGTCACAGTGCTCATCATTAATTTATATTTTATTCATATAGTTTTTAGGTTAAATTCTTTTTGTTTTATTTTTTAGGGAGTTTTGATCGAAATTTTCTTTCGTAATAACCTAATCTTTTAAAACCTCCACTTTCATCGATTAATTTCTTTAAACCTCCGTTTTGCATTATTTGTTTTTTATACGAATTATAATCTTGGAGAGTTAATTCTTTTCTTTTCAATAAATAATCTAAAATTTCAAAAGCTTCTTTATTATTATGACATCTTCTTAAAAAATCAATGGCTTCAGGATTAATCACTTCTTTTAAACGGTTATTTCTTTGGTTTTGAATTGCATCGTCATTGAATTGTTCATTTTCGTTTTTTATATCCACAGAGTCAATTTTTATAAATTTATCCTTATTTGTAATTTCTGATACTAAATGAGGATAATATTTATTTATTTCTTCGTTATCATGCATGATATGTATTCCTTCTTTATCATTAATAACCAGTTTTTTAATATCATCTCCTTTATCCATTTTATTTTGTTCTCCATGTATTTTTACGATATAAACATAAATCTTTAAGTATTCTTTTCCTAAAATAAATAAAGAAATAAATAATTAAAATTCTTATGGTTTGTAACACATGAAAATATTAATATCTGATAAGCTTCAAGAACAAGCAATTAAAATACTTGAAGATAATGGGTTTGAAGTAATAAAAAAATATGGAATTATTTCAAGTGATTTAAAAAAAGAGATAAAAGATTATGATGGCATCATCATCCGTTCAAGAACAAAATTAAGAAATGATATTTTAGAAAAAGCTAAAAAATTGAAAGTGATTGGGAGAGCAGGAGTAGGTTTAGACAATATAGACCTAAAAAAGGCGAGGGAGCTAAATATAAAAGTATTAAATACTCCAGAAGCACCAGCAATTTCCGTAGCAGAATTAGTAATAGGCCTCATTATTAGTTTGGCAAGACATTTATCAAAAGCAGATGAAACCATGCACTGTGGTGAGTGGCATAAGAGCGAATACATGGGATATACATTAAATGGGAAAAAAATTGGTTTAATTGGTTTTGGACATATAGGTCAAGCGGTTGCGAAAAGATGTAAAGTATTTGGAATGAAAATTGGTGTTTTTGATATAATTCCTTCTATTATAGAAAAAGCTCGCGAGTTAGGTTATGTTACTTATTCATCAATAGATGAACTCATTAAAGATGCACAAATAATTTCATTGCACATACCTGCTACGCCTCAAACTGAAAATACTATAAATGAAAGAAGACTGAATTTAATGAACGAAAAAACAATTATTATAAATACTGCCAGAGGGAGTTTAATTGATGAGGGAGCTTTAATCAAAGCATTAAAAAATAACATTATTGGTGGTGCTGCTTTAGATGTTTATTGGAAGGAACCTTTAGAAAATAAAGAATTATATTCCATTAAGAATAATCTTATAATATTGCCACATTTAGGCTCTCAAACGCAAGAAACTCAAATTCAAGCAAGTGTCATGATTGCTGAGAAAATTTCAGATTTCTTAAAATAATTTTAGATTAACCTTTAAAATAATAAAATTATAAAATTATAATTATTTTTAATAATTATAATTATATGAGAATACTGTTATCATGAAGTCAGGATATAGTTACGTAAAAGAAACATTTGAAAAACACGAAAAGGGTTTCCAAACACCTCATTGGCAGCGTGGAATTGCCTACAGAAAAGGAACATCAATTCAACGAATTGAGAGACCAACAAAAATCCATAGAGCAAGGACATTAGGATATAAAGCGAAACAAGGATATATTATTGTGAGAGCAAGGATTCGTAAAGGAGGAATGCATAAAGTCCGCCCAAAAAGAGGAAGAAAACCACGAGCGATGGGTGTGAAGAAATATACCACGGGAAAGAACTTACAATGGATTTCTGAAGAACGCGTTCAAAGAAAATTCCCAAACATGCAAGTTTTAAACAGCTATAAAGTCTATTCTGACGGTAGAAGCTGGTATTACGAAGTAATTCTGGTTGATCCACAGCATCCAGTTATAAAATCTGATCCAAAAATTAATTGGATTTGTGAATCTCAACATAAAAAACGAGTAACACGAGGTTTAACTTCTGCTGGGAAAAGAGCCAGAGGTTTGAATAAAAAAGGATGGGGTTCTGAAAAAACACGGCCAAGTATAGGTGCCAATAAAGGTCGCGGTAAATAATTATTCAAATCATATTTTAAGATTTTCTTATCATAAGCTCTTTATTATCTTTCTCATTTTAAAAATTAAAATATTTAATAAAAATTTTTTATATTAAATATATCTTAAATAATATTCATTAAAAATGGAGTATCATGAAAGAGATCGAACCTAAAGTATTAAGTAAAGAAGAATTGACTAGAATTTCTTCGGAAATTAATGAAGAAGAATTATTAGAGTTTGATAAACATTTTCTTAATAATTTTGTAGAACCACTAACTGTTATAGAAGCAAAAGAACCAGGATCCGCTTGGGTAAAAGTTCGAGATAAAGAGGGAAATATAAAAGAAATTCTTGATGTAACTTCAATGAATTGGACACTTACATTAGGATTTGCTAATCCTGATGTAAATTACGCTGTAATGCAGCAAATGACTCGCCTCACTCACGTGAGGTACAATGTTTTAACACCAGCTCGGGCAAAACTTTGTAACAAATTGGCGGAATTAGTACCTGGGAAATTAAAGGGAGGAAGAGTAGTTTTAAACTGTGAAGGAGGGGGAATTGCTATTGAAGCGGCAATGAAATTAGCAATGATCGCATCTAGAGGAGCAGATCATTTTGGGACATTTTGGCGAGGTTATCACGGTGCGAGTTTAACAACGGGAAGTGTTTCTCATCCTTACCATGCGATAAATAGATTTGATAACTTTGGAACAGGACATTTTACAAGAATGCCATTTCCTTATTGTTATAGGTGCATGTGGAATTATAAAGAAGGATTGCACGGTAAAAAGGATCCTGGTTGCAATTTAGAATGTTTTCAGATTGTTGAACATTATTTAAAAGGAATGGCGGCTAAAAGGATGGCGGGAGTAATTATTGAACCAATTCAAGGAGCAGGAGGTCATATCCCTGCCCCTCCGGAATTTTTAAAGAAATTGAAGGATGCATGCGAACAAGAGAAAATTTTATTAATTTATGACGAATGCCAAACGGGTACATGGAGAACTGGAAAATATTTCACGGTAACCGAAAAATATGAAAAAGAAAACAAGATTGATGTATCTCCCGATATGATGGTATTTACGAAAGGGATTGGAGGGGGTTTCCCCTTAGGAGTGCTGGTTGCATCTCCAAAAATCAAAAAGAGATTTACACCGTCCGAGGAGCATTCTACTTTTAGTTCTTCTCCTATAGCAATGACCGCTTCGTTGGCAGCATTTAAAGTGATTGAAAAGCAGAAATTAAACGAAAATTGCGAGAAAATGGGACAAATAATTACAAAGCGCTTATTAGAAATGCAAGAAGAATACAATGTAATAGGGGACATTCGAGGTCCAGGGTTGTTTATAGGAATAGAAATGGTAAAAGATAGGAATTCAAGAGAACCTTTTACCGATTTAGTTGAAGAAATGATTCAATTAGGTTCTAAACATGAGTTATATCTAGGTCAGAGCATGCCAATATTATCCTTTAAAGGAAACATGTTAATGAGAAATGTCATTAAAATCAAGCCTCCAATAATCATTACTGAAAAAGATGCAGAATTTATATTGGAAAAATTCGAAATTATTTTAAAAGAAGCTTTAAATAAATTAAAATAAAGTTTGAAAAAATATCCTATAAATAGGTTTTTTTATCTTAATTTTTAATTTTTTTATAATCTGATATTATTTTGCCTTAAATATTTATTAATTTTTTTTTGCCTTTAGAATGTCTATTTTAGAGCGTCTTGATTATCTTGGGGTTTACATTTTATTTATTGAAACTGTCATTCCTCCGTCTATAATTATATTTTGACCCGTTATATAATCTGACGCTGGCGAAGCTAAAAATAATGCGATATCCGCTACTTCTTTTGATTTTCCTATTCTGTCAATGGGGAGCTTTACGCCTCTCGCATCCATAAACATGCGAATGGTTGTAGGATCGTTTTTATAGATGGGCGTTAAAAATAGACCAGGTGATATTGCATTAACTGTTATATTGCTGGAGCCAAGTTCTAGAGCCCAGATCTTTGTAAAAGCAATGATAGTTGCTTTACTTGCACTATATATCCCTAAATAAGGATTGATTCCACAATCAGTTCCAGCACAAGAAGCAATGTTAATAATTTTACCTCTTATTGGCTTAAAATCTCTCTGCCCTTTCATTTTACGAAAAAAAGCTTTCGTAATATTCCAAGCGCCCTTCACATTAACCGCCATAACTTTATCATAGACATCAATAGGGGCTGCTAAGGATTTATATAAACCACCGTCTATTCCTGCATTATTAACTATTAAAAAAATATTATCAACATGATCTAATACTTTTTTGCGCATTTCTTTAACTTGACTTGCTTCAGAAATATCTGCTTGTGCGAGATAGATATCAACTTTATATTCTTTTAAGACTAAATCTCGGGTTTCTTCGAGACCAATCATATTAATGTCATTTAATACTAAATTTGCCCCTTTACTCGCAAAAACAAGCGCCATTTCTCTGCCGAAACCACTTCCCGAACCAGTTATGAAGGCAACTTTTCCTTTTAAAAAATTGTCGTTTTCCATTTTTTTTTTCTACCTTTTATGAAAATTTAACTTTTTTACTATAAAATCGGTTTTTAATATTAAATCATTTTCCAAGAATTAAGAAAATTGGCTTAATTTTTAAAAAAAAAAAAATCATTTTCCAAGCAAACCTTTACTTTTTTTATATAATCCAATTAATTTCATTGCCGAGGGCGTTTCAAAAGCAATCTCTACATCTATGACAGCAGGTTTCTTCGAATCAACGGCTCGTTGCATGGCTAGTTTAATATCTTCCGGTTTTGAAACTTTTTCACTATAACACCCAAAACCTTTTGCTATTTTTGAATAATCCGTAGTTGGAAAATCAACATCACAGTATCTTTTTCCTAAATTAAGTTTCTGGTTACTTTTTATCATGCCCCACGCACTATTGTTCGCAACAACGATAATTATCGGCAAATTTAATCTTACAGCAGTCTCTAATTCTTGAACATTAAACAAAAAACTCCCATCACCAGTCAGACAAACAACAAGTTTATCGGGTTTCGCTAATTTAGCACCAATAGCATAAGGAATTCCAACACCTAAGTGTCCCATTGATATCGGGTAAAATGAGCTTCTTGGAGCGCGAGGTTTATGACTAATAACCCCAAATGTAAAAACAGTTATATCACCCCCATCGAGGACAAGTATAGTATCAGGAGATATAAAATCAAGTACTTCATATGAAAGTCTTTGAGGTTTCATTGGCATTTTTTTAGCTTTAAGTAATTTTTGAATTTGTAGGCCATCATTTTTTCGTATATCTTGTAAATATTCGTTCCATTCAGACCATTCAGTAATTTTTTCTTTTGGAAGGTTCGCCTCCATTTCGGATAATAATTGTTTTAAAACTGCTTTCGCATCTCCAATAATGCTGACTTCTACAGGTCTATTTTTTCCTATTTCTTTGGGATCTATATCATTTTGAATTATTTTTTGATTTTGGTTCCAAATAGGGGGCGCTCCGTAAATTAAAGTATAATCCCATTTGCATCCAAAGGATAAAACTACATCTGCTTCAGATGCTGCGGTTCGATAAGCATTTGCAGTTAGATATGAGCCTAAAAATGTTTTTTTCTCGCTTGAAATTGCACCAATACCATTGATTGTCGTTCCAGCAGGAATCATATATATTTCCGATATTTTTTTTAATTCTTCATATGCTTCTGATGCAATGACACCTCCTCCAGCGATAATTAAAGGTTTTTTAGCTGTTTTAAGAACTTTTATTGCGCTTTTTATTGCATTAGGATTTCCATTTGGACGATAAATTGGTCTATATTTTTCAGGATCTAAGATCTTTTTAAGGTCTTCTTCACTTGCCCCTCTAACTAAAGCAGTTTCCCTTAATTCAAGAAAAACAGGACCCCTTCTTCCAGACATGGCAGTTTTAATACATCTTTGAACAGCATGTGGTATTTCATAAGGGTCTTCTACAGAAACTTGCAATTTAGTTATTGGTTTCATCAAAGCCATCTGATCTAAATCGCCTTGAAGAATACCAGTATCATCAAACATTCTTGCAATTTGAGCGCCAATTACTAACATAGGGATGGAATCTGCATTTGCGGCTGCGATCGCAGGAACTAAGTGGGTTACGCCAGGACCCGCAGTTCCAATACAGACGCCAATCTCTCCTGTTGCTCGCGCCCACGCATCTGCTGCGTGACCCCCTGCTTGCTCGTGTCGAACCATTACGGTATCAATACCCTCTTCGCGACCCCATCGTTCAATTGCGTCATAAATTTTTAGCAATTCTCCTCCAATAATTCCGAACACGGTTGTAATTCCTTCTTTCAACAAGCACTTTATTAATAAATCTCCACCATTTAAATTTTGTTTTGACATAAAAAAAAAGAAACGAAATTATGTTAAAAGATTTATTAATTTTCTTAGATTAAAAAGCGATCAATTCAAGATAAAAACCAAGCGGCTCCTTAGTATCTAAATAATAAAAGGTAACTTTTCCAGCCTTTCCAACTTGGACTACTTCTATATTATATTCAGATTTAAAATGATCAATCAATTTTTCGGCATTCTTAGTAATTATTCCTAAATGATGTAAACCTTCTCTTCCCTCGTCAAGGAATTCTTTATATAAATGTTCCCCAGTGGATTCCATCAATTCAACTATCTCCAATTGTTTCCCACCGAAGTTTTGCATGATTTTTCTCATTTTAAAGCTAACCTCTTTTCCCTTATATCGCACCATAGAACTTTGTTCTACAATATTTAATTTTGCATTAAAATCCATAAGGCCGCCAAATATTTTTGCCGCTTTTTCAATATTTCTTACAATTATACCAATTTGATCAAATTTAGGTAATTTTAACTCAATATCTGTCATACTTTTCACATTTTTATTTAAATCCTTAAAAAACTTTTGGAAAAAATTCTAATTTTTCTATAGGTTTTTTTAATATAAATTCTCCTTTAAGTATCATTGCCTTTAATTCCTCAGCTAATTTTATCGCACCATATCTATCAGATTGTCTTAATACTACAGGAATTTCCTTAATTTCGTTAATAGTTTCGATTTTCATTGATACCTTTTTTAGGTCAGCTTCAAAAGCATTATCTGGGCACGATACAACACACATTCCACAATTAAAACACCTACTTTTATCAATTCCCTCTTTCAAGCAAAATGCATTAGTTGGACAATCTTTTTCAACGGAACATTCATCACATTTTTTACATTTTTTAGAATTAAATTTAACAAAAAAATTATTACTCCAAACATGTCCATAAGTAATTTCAGCAACTCGAGATCTTCCTACAACATTTAAAACAACAAGTGGCACATCTTTATCAGATTTTATAATATTATTCCAAATTTTATCATTTAATATCGGAATCGGTACGGCAATGCTACAAATAGATTCTAAGCCGTAAGATGTTTTAAATGCGCCCATATATTCAGGTTTCATTCCCTTGAAATCTGCAATTGTTTGCATATTAGGTTTTAATTTATCATTTCTCGTTCCAGGACCAATAATATATCCCTTGCTTCCGTTAACTAATATTTCTGTTCCAATTCCTAAAACATCTGCATCTGGATCGTTTTGAAAAGGGTTCATTGCTCCAGTGCCAGAAAAAGTCATTTGGCTATAATTTCCTTCAATGGGAAACACAGAAAAGATTGTTTCCACCTTTTTTTGTGTAGGATTTAACATTGCAAAGTAATTACGAATTGCTTGCCGCGTTCCCATCATTCGAGCGAATTGAAAATCTTCCAACTTTAATTTTTTAGTTATTTCTATCCCTTCAACGCTTTTAGCTACGATTTCTATGGATTTTCCTTCGACCAGATCTCTAAAAAGCATTCCGCCCGAATAATTTTCTTGCGTTTTACTTTGAGCCGTCCCATATAAAATAAGATCAATAATCCCCAGATACTCGTTCGGACAAGGGCCCGGATATCCAGGAATCCCGTTCATGCTCACATTTTCAAATTTCCTAACCTTTTTAGGCGGAGAGAGTCTAAAAGAAAAAATACCCGCAAGTCCGCTCATTAAAGCCTTAGTTGCAGTTGTGATGACATCTACATCTTCAAATTGAACTTTTTCATCGTTCCCAATACGATCTATTAACTCTTGAACGGTCATCACAGTAGCAGTACCGTTCTCAATTTTCGATTTTATTTCCTTAAGGGTTCTTTTCTTAACCAAATATAACACTTATTTTTCTTAAAAGAGAATATTTTATTATTTAATTATAATAAAATTTTTTTTATTATATTATTGTTTACAAATCATAAAGTATTTGATTATGATAATGATTTAATTTTTAAATTGAAGGTTATTTTATTTTGTCATATTGCAAAATAATTCTCAATTCGGAAGGGTTATTAAAAATGTTCAGTTTATACAATCCTACTGATGATAAGGAGCGTGATAAGGGCTATTTGGGAGTGTAGGATAAAAGCTAATTTCGAAGATTTTAAAGAAATTAAAAAGAAATTAGAATTTTGTGAAAAATTGAATATAAAAAATTTAATTTTAGAACCAATAAATAATTTAAAAGAAATACCTTTTGATTTAAAAAACAAAATAGAGAGAGAAACGGATATAAAAGTATTTTTCCGAATTAATTTAAAACCAATTAACATTCATAATTTTAAAGAAATGATAAAAAAATATAATAATTTTCCTGATCTTTTATCAATTGAAACTCCTAATAAAGAAATTCAAATTCTCGCGGCTAAGGATTCTAGAATTGACATTATTTCTTACTCTGATCCAAATATAATAAAAACGCTCACACCAGGTGTAATTTCTTTAATAAAACAAAACAAATCGTTTATAGAATTCTCATTAGCATCAATTATGATAAATAATAAAGCTTATCAATCAAAAAATTTCAGAAATTTATATCGTTTTTTACAATTAGCCATGAAATTAAAAGTACAATATATTATAAGTGGAAATTTTGACGAATTGTATGATTTTAGAAACCCAAGAGCTTTAATCAGTATTTGTTACTCATTATTAGGGATACCTTTAGTAGAAGCGAAAAAAGTTTTTAAAGTAAGTCCATTAACATTATTAAATCGCGTTCAAAAACGACTAAATAAAAAAATAATTGAATCGGGCGTAAAATTAATTAAAGATAATGAGAGATAATGGTTAAAAAAGAAAGACAGAGATATATTTTATTTAAAATAATTAAAGAGAAGGAAATAATTTTTACCCAACAAGAGATATTAAAATCAATTTGGAATTCAATATGGCGTTATTTTGGAATGAAAGAAGCAATTAATGTTGGATTATGGTTATTAGAATTGAATTTTGAAGAAAAATACGGAATAGTCAGATGTTCTCATACAACGAAGGAAAAAATTATTTCTGCATTATCGTTGATAAAAGAAATAAATAGAAAAAGGATCATTTTATCTCCAATAAAAACATCTGGAACAATATCCAAAATTCAAAAAATAAAAAATTTAATAATTTATTAATTTAAATAAATATAAAAAATTAATTAAAAGAATTATGAAGCCCATTAAATGCCTTTTAACAGAAGCAAACATTCAAAATAATAGCGATCCTACTAAGATCTCTTTTAATATTTCAACTTCTAAATTGAAGGGTTCAAGGGAATGGCCTTATTTATTAATTATTAAATCTACAACAGAACATTTTATTAAAATTACTTTGTATCCGATCAAAAAGGAAAAAATTTTAAAAATTAGTTTAAGTGGTGTAAACATGCCAGATGATGCTTTTTTATACATTTCCAAAACATTTAAAAATTATGATATTATTCATACATCTGGGTTATGTATAGATACAGAGAATCAATTATTGTACGAATGTTATTTAAATTTAAATTTATCTGAAAAAAGAAGTGAATTACTAAAAAATTCTCTAAATAAGATTAGAAACATGTTTAAAGATGTAATGATTGAAGAAATTGTATTAAATAAAAGTGAAGTGAAAAAATAATGAAATCTTGGAGTGTATTTTTAAAATTTTCAAATTCTATCAACGAATTTGATGAAAAACTAGAATTATTTGATATAAAAACATATTTTAATGGATATCTAAAAATAAAAAGAAGCTATTTTAATTCATTAGTTAAAACAATAAAAATGACAAAAAAATATTCCACTGGAAGAGCGATAGAGAAAGTAATTGGGCCCGATGATGATGATTGGACGTGTAACCCTTGGATGCTTCTAATAGTTAAAAATATTGAAAAGAAAAAGGTTTTTTGGTTTTTCATCAAAAGAGAAAAAAATTTATCGGGATGTTTAGTAGCAATTGGACCAAAACCATTTGCAGAATATAATAGTAATAATAATATTTCTGAGACAAAACGTGACATAAAGCGTATTATTAATTATATTATTGTTTATTTAAATAAATTCAATTGTATTATCCTTCTCCCAAATTTCTTACCATAAACAAAAATTAACAAATACTTTTAGGATTTTTAAAAAAATAATAAAATTGATAAAAGTGAACGAATATTAAAAAGAATCTCCAAGATAGAATAAAAAAATATTAAATTTAATTTAAATTATCAATTTTATTACGGAAAAAATAGGTATTTAACGATTTTAAAAAAAAAGGCGTAAAGTTTTGAAAAAATTAATTTCTAATGTTTTAATAATTTTAATTCTTATTTTTCACTTGATTTTTACGTTCAATCTATTATTAATATGTGGTAATGCCGCTACAGAAGAAATTGATCCAGAATTTGGAAATGCTCCTGTAATTGATGGTTATATTAATAAAACTAATAATGAATGGAATGAAGCAAAAAAAGTTCAATTTAATTTATATTCTAATGAATCTACGACAGACATAGGATTACCTATTAGTTTATGGATAATGCAAAATGATTCAAATCTTTATATTTCTGTCCAATTCGATTTAATTTCTCATAACACTAGAGAGTTTATTGGGATTTTAATCTCTAAAAGCTCTTCTGAAAGTACAGAAGATTTTTTTGATGCCAAAATAGTTCAATTCTCAGATTTGGGAGGAAATAACGAAAAACTCGAATATTTGGATTACAATCTCAAAGATGATGTGTTTATTGAAGATCAAAAGGCTAATGGAGAGGGATTTGCACAATTAGAGGATATAAGCATAATTTATGAATTTAAAATCCCTCTTAATAATTCTGAAGATAAAGAAGATATTTTTTTAGATTATGGAGAGTCTTATTCATTTAAGATAATTTATGGAGCAACAAGTTCTCATTCTTATCCTGCAGGTATATTAAAGAGTAGTATTGTTTTAATTAATATTCAATATCCCCCCGTCCCCCCTTTACCTCCAATTTACGATTTAGTGCTTCTAATTTTATCAATAATCATTTTTAGTGTTTTAGGAGCTCTTTTTGGGTTTTATGTCTATAATATATTTATTTTAAAAAAAAAAGTAGCGAGGATAAATATATAATGCCGAAATTTAAAAAGAGTCCAAAAAAAAGCCAAAAATTGGAGCAAAAACCGAGTTTCAACGAAGATTTTATGTTTAAATCAGTAAAGATTTCCACTATTTTAGGAGGAATTTTTTTAATTATTTCCTTTTTTTTTAATATAGGTATTATTACTATTTTTATGAATCGAGATGTATTTTGGGACGTCATTGATGTTTCAATTAAAGTAAGTTCAATATTATTGTGTTTTTTTTTTATGATGATTAGTATTGGAAATTATAAAGATCTAACAGGTAAACCTTCCGATTGGAAAATGATCTTGCTTTTATTTAGTTTATCTTTGGCCCAAACAATTCGAAATCTCGTAGTTTTTCTCTTTACACTATTAGGGCTGGTTTTAATCATAATTTATTTATATTTTATTAAAGAAAATCTCAATAAATAATGGCTAATTTAAAAAATCATGATATTAGAATTTTTATACATCGGGCATAAAGGGACTATAATTGAAAATAAATTAGCTAGGATTTTTTTTTTGTGGGAACCC
>JAUWRB010000205.1 GCA_030610785.1 Promethearchaeota archaeon
GTAAAACTCGTCTAGAGCCTTTGCTTTTAATCTATATTCTTCCTCTTTATCAAATTGCATTAATTCCTTTGATAATTCACCAGCTTTTCTATAAGAAATGTAAGCAGAATGAAAGTCTTCGTTTTTTAGAGCGTTTCTTGCGTCTTGAATGAATTTATCGCGAGTTTTTGTTAATTGAGGAATTTTAGCGGATAATAGGGATTTTTCTTTTAATAGTCTCGCTAAATCATTTTCAAATAATTCTTCAGCCAATTCTGCGGCTTTTCTAAACATTTTTTCAGCTTTATCGTAATCTAAAGCCTTTTTAGCCTTTTCAGCAGATTGATAAAATTTTGAAATTTTTGCGTGTTCATTATCTTCAATTTTTTGCAATAATACCTGTGCGTTTCGTCTTTCTTTCTTCCCGCCACTTAACATTTCTTTAGTTCGATTAATAATACTTTCTTTTAATGCACTTGCGGCCAAAATATCCGTTAAAGGTTCAATACCAAGATAAATTTTTTCTAGATTTGATTCAAATTCTTGTCTTGGTATTTCTAAAACATTAAGATTTTCAATTGCTTCACATGCTTCTTTAAGTGCAGTTTGAAACTTTTCTGGTTTATCATTATCGTTTAATAATAATCCTATAATAATGCCAGAAGCTTTTCGGCTCAGTAATTTTCCTTTAAATTCGTGATAATAGGAGACTATCGCATGATTTTTTAATTTCAATAAATTTAATAAATTTTTTTTGTTTTTTGAATGATCTAAGTTTAACCTAAGAAATAAATCATTAGTGACTTCAAATTTTAATTTTTTGTCCTTAAAATAATATCCAAGAATTTTATAATCCGCATCGGTAGGAATTAAGATTACGAAACAACCCTTTGGCATGGTATTACAACACCCTTAAGTCTTACCGATAATTCGGTTAGTTTCTTCTCTAATTGATTGAATTATTGTCAGAAGTTGAGCATAATATAAATTATTGGATACAGCTAACGATGCTTGTTTAATGAGATCTATAGCTTTTTTCTCTTCTTTTGTAATAACTTCAATCGATTTCTTTGTCCATAAATCTTCGATTTTTGCATTAAAATCTTCGTTAAGCTCTTGAATACTCTTACTTGATTGAAGTCTAAATTGTTTAAGTACTTCAACGATCAACCTGATATTCTCTGTTAGTGAAACGGTTTCCTCCGAGAATCTTTGGGACATATTATCAAGTGACTCATTCATTTTCTTTATTTGAGCTATAGTACCGTCCAAAGAATCCATAATCGCGTTAATTTTTTGAATCATCTCTTCTAATAGTTTTTCCGCCATCTTTTTTACCTTTCATTTTAATTATTTTTTTATATTAATTATTTTTTCCTTTCCTAGAGATTGTTTCATTAATTTTACCGAATCTATCGCCTCAGAAAGAAGCATGTTGACAGTTTCTTGATTAAGAATATCCTCTGATAGATTTGCAAATTGTTCCAGCTTAATAATTAAAGTATTAAAATCATCTAAACCTAAACCTTCACTCATATTTTTTAATTCACGAGTAACGGTTTTTCCTATATCGTGTATGGTATTAATATGTATATCTTTTGTGATGTTAATCTCATGACTAAATTCGCCCATTTTTGTTGATAAATTTTTTATTTTTTCTTCAATATTGTTGTTTAGATCGTCTAAGGACTTTTTTAAACCCTGAATTGACATGCCGAACTGCGCTATTCTGTTATATATGTTTTGTAAAAGATCCGTAAGCATTTCTGCCGTATTAAATCACCTTGAAAATTATTTGTAAATTATTTCTCAAATTTTTTTATAGATATGAATTAAATCTATTTGTTATTTAAATTATAAATATATTAGCACGCTATTTATAAAAATTTAACTAGATGTTATTTTTTACGCTTTACTCATTTAATAAAAGAAGAAAAAATTTTTATTTTTTAGTCCTTTTAACTTTATAAGACACAATTAATAATAATTAGATAATAAAAAAAAACGAAAAAAATGGTAATCTGGCCGAATAGAAGAACCAAAACGCCAGATTTATATACTTGGTCCATTAGCTCAGTTAATCGCGAGAATTTTACTTGTAATCTGAAGTGGTTAACAGGTTTTTAATAAGCTTGGTCAACAAGCGCAGGTCTTATAAATGGCCTCCGGACATACAAAAAAAATAACGGAAATTGTCCGGATTGAAAGTTCAGTAGATGCCTGAGAGCCGGGGTTCGAACCGGGGTTTAGAAGGTTATTCTTCCCGCGATAATCCCCGATGGACCATTTTTTTTTATTTTTAGCTTTCTTAATTAGCGCGTCAAGAATTCTTAGACTATTTAGAATATTTGGACAACGATGAATTGTTAATTTTAAATATTAAAGATTAATTTTTAAGAAAATATCGTAAATAATCTTGATCGAATTTTTTTTTTCAGAATCCGCGAAAATCCCCGATGGACTATTTTTAAGTTTTATCCAAGTTTACAGAGATTAAATTCAGAACCCATTTCTTTATTTGCATTATATTTTTCAGAAGCCCTCCAGCGTGACTTTCAGGAAAATTATGTTCTTGAACTAATCTTTGCGTAGTAGACATCCATTTATTCAGAGCCAGTTGTACTAAGCTTGCTCCTTCAGCGTTCATAAACATCGGTACTACAGCGGCAGACTCCCTTGCGTCTCCTATTGCGAAGTAAACTTTTCTGTTCAAGTCTTTCAACATGACCAAATTTGCGCATTCGTCTAATTTCCGTTCCACTAAAATAGTTTTAAGAATTTGAACTTTAATTTCCTTATCTTTGGCGTGAAATTTTTCCCTTCTTTTTTTAAGAGTTGGTTGGATCTCCTTGATTAATCTCTCTCCATTTCCTTCGTTAAAATATTTAGTAATTTTCAAAAAATCGTTAAAAGACTCAATACAAATGAAAGTTTTATTATTTGAATATAAAACAGCTCTTGAACCGCCTTTATTGGTATCTTGAGAAGACATTATTGAAATACATCGAATGTTCATTGTATTACAAGTGTGATATGCCAATTCAAATAATTCTCGATGATTTAAAGGCGCGTAATTTTCATTTATTTCTTGGGACTTCCACTGAGAAACAATAACGCTATTATATTGGTCAAGAAGTCGATTTTCCATGATTTAAAAAAACTCTATTAGTTATTATTAAAAATAATAAGGTTCTTAACAATTTTTATAAAGAATATAGTTGTTCTAGTTTTTATTTATTGTTATTTTAGCGTTAATTTTTATAATAAAATAATTAAATAAGAATCATTTTTGATTAAATTTTTTGTAAACTTTTTCAAACCTCTCTATGGCTAAAATTATATCCTTGGATTCTGCTCCAATGGCTGAATTCATTACGATATAAGGAGTTGGATAGTGATCACAGCATGTTCCGAATTGATTTTTGTCAGTATTATAGACTCTTGGTCCCGTAACACGCAAATTATACAATGCTCCTCCAAGGGAAAATAATTGTTCTTTTTTTAAATTATTTAACGATAAAGCAACAGCGACCGGATTGAAAACATCTAGAACCCTTTCATTTACACGTATTGCGGTTTCTTTAAGTTTTTCTTCTAGTAATCTCCGATTATCTTTTTGTTTCTTTATTAACTCTTGATATCCATTAATTCCTAATGAGAGCATTGATATTAAAAAATTAACAATAGGAGTAGCAGATGCTCGACCAGCGTATGCTTGGCTAATTCTTAAAATAGTTTCCTTGCTTGGAGAAGCAATTACAGCACCTCCTATAGGTGTAAGAAAATTTTTATCAGTGGATTGAATTATTGCATCAACTCGTCCTGCGTCTATAGCTGAACGAATTAAACTCATCCATTCTGGGCTTTGAACGCCATATGCATTAATTATGATGTGAACGAGTTCATTTTCTTTTGCAAATTTACTAATTTCCTTTAAATTATCGTTTTCTCTAGGAGGGAAAAAGCTAGTAATTGAAACAACAGCAAAACAATTTTCGTCCAAATTAGCTTTAATATCTTCGATGGGAACTCTAACAGCATCCCCAAATACTTTACCTTTTATTAATTTAGCCTTAAACCCCATGAGGGCAAACGCTTTTAAGATAGATTCATGATCAATTTGGGGAAATAATACTGTTTTTTTATTAATTAGGGCTTTATCATTATAATCGGGTTTTAAAGCCCCTAAACATAATGCTAAGGACATTCCAGTACATAAAGGGCATACTATAGCTTTTTGAATGTTCGGCAATCCAAAATTTTTTAAAAAATTACGAGCTAAATAATTAGTGATCTCGTACATTATAGATCCGCCTGGAGCCTTTGGTTGCGCAGCGGTCAAGAAACCGCTTCTTCCTACACCGTGACAAAAACCTGCTGAAGTTTTCAAATGTAGTTTGGAGGCGATTCTTGCCTCTCTTTCTCCCACTCTAGCAGCATTATCATCCTTATCAGTATCCATGTTTGAAAGAACTTGAAGCAAAAATTCAATTTGTTCGTCGCTCCAAGGTTCCTTTGGAACGCTTTTTTGTTCGAATAATATTTTAATAGGTTTTAAGAAATTATTTAATACAAGCTGACCTCTATTTAGCATGTTCTGAGGAATTGCCGAACTTTTAAAAGAATCAACAATTTTACTAAAATCTACCATGATATAACGCTTTATTTTATAATTGGCGGCCCTCGAGGAGACTTTCAAAAATATTGGGTAAATCCCAACGATTATCGAACTCCTATCCCTCCGCAGGATAACTGGGTTTGAAGCCCAGCGTCAGAGACCACTTATCGTTGGAAATCGAAACGATCTCAAATTCCGACCATCAAGGGCCACTTTAAAATAATAGAATTTATAATTGTAAAAGAAATTTACGATTTTATCTAAAACCTCTTATTTAGGTTGTTTCCCTAATTAATAATTCTATCTTTAATATCTTCGCATTTTATTCGTCTGCATCCAGGCGTCATTAATCCCACATTATAAACCATATCGCAATAATTTACGATAATATGGGATGTGGCTCCAAATATGACATATTTCTTATTATTTGGAGCCTTATATTTAAATTTTCCGACCCCTATAAGAGTTCCTTTTAACTCGTATGTTCTTTCTCTATAATTTTTTTTATTTGTAAAGAAATTAATTGGAATTTTAACTATTTCTTTAACTTCTTCATCTTGTTTAGACATTTTTTGGTTTTCATCAATATAACCTACAAATGGCGTTATAATGAATCCTTTAGGAGTAAGATGGTCGTCTAGGCATCCTAATACGGTTATTTTCTCACGAGGTATTCCTAATTCTTCTTCACATTCTCTTAGAGCAGTTTCTTTTAATGATTTATCTATAGGGTCAACTTTACCTCCAGGAAAGCTCATCTCTCCCGCATGTTTATCATTTTCTCTTTTTGTACGCCGAATTAAAACTAAATCATAAGTTTTTTCGGAGCACGGTAATAATAAGAATAAAATAGCTGAGTTTATAAAACCTTCATGATACATGGATAGTCTTGAAGGTGAATCATAAGTCTTTAATTTGCTTTTTATTAATTCCGGCTCAAAAACTAAATTCAATAAAACCATGGTTATATTTTGTACTAAATTTATTATTTTAATTTACTTGTAATTTCATATTTATACTTAATATAGTCTTTAAGGGCTTTTATCTTTAGAAGATTAAATCTTTTTAATCCAAGTTCAGATAAACTAATTTTATATACTATTTCTATGAATGAGACAATCATATAAGCAGTTGCCCCCCATATTGTGTAAATTTTTCCATCTTCTCTATTTTTATAATTAAAATAAAATATGGGAAATTTATTTCCTTCGATATTAAACGCTTTTTCTTTAAAATTTTTCTTACTTATAAAAAAATCAATCGGAACTTTTACTATTGCTTGAACTTCTCTGTCATCTTTTATTAGTTTTTGGTTTTCATCAATAATACCTACAAATGGAGTAATAATATATTTAGTCAAAGTTGGAAAATCGTGAAGACAGCCTATAATTTTAACATTTTTGCGTGGAACTCCGATTTCTTCTTCACATTCTCTTAAAGCAGTATTTTCTAACGATGTATCTATAGGGTCAACTGTTCCTCCAGGAAAGCTCATCTCTCCTCTGTGTGTTCTTC
>JAUWRB010000021.1 GCA_030610785.1 Promethearchaeota archaeon
CCAAGCAGTCCCTACCGTGATTGGGCTAAACTTCACGACTTTTTCAAGCACAGCGGGATAACTTCCTTCAAGACTTCCGAAGTGATGAGAAAAGCGTTACTAATGAAGCATGTCTTGAACTCGGTGACGAGCGAACAGCCTGATAACCTTAGGGCTGGTCTTTCCACTACTGAAAAGGTTGATAATTGGAATAAATTTTGGAATTTTATAGAAATTACCAATTTTTTATAAATAATTAGAAGGTTATTGAATGAAATGTAATTTAAAATTCTAAAGGAGAGAAAAAAAAAAATGAAATTATTACGTACACCCGATGAAAGATTTGAAAACATCCCCGAATTCCATTTCGAACCACATTATGTAGAAGTTGGTGAAATTAGAATTCACTATCTGGATGAAGGTCCAAAAAGTGAGGAAATTGTTTTACTCATGCATGGCGAACCATCGTGGTCTTATTTATATCGACATATGATTCCTGTTCTCATAAAAGCGGGTTATAGAACTTTAGCACCGGATTTAGTGGGATTTGGTCGATCTGATAAACCAACTGAACAAAGCGATCATACTTACCTTAAACATGTAAAATGGATAACAGAGTGGGTTAAGATTCTGGATCTTCAAAATGTCACGTTGTTTTGCCAAGATTGGGGGTCATTAATAGGATTGAGAGTTGCTATTGAAAATCAAGATCGTTTTAAAAGAGTTGTCTTGTCAAATGGAGGTTTACCAACAGGACAGGAAAAAATGTCTAAAGCTTTTATTAATTGGCAAGAATTATCTAAGACTGTACCTAAATTTGGTGTTAGCACATTTGTACAGGGGGGGACAACCACCAAATTGTCAAAAGAAGTCTTAAAAGGGTATGATGCCCCATTTCTCGATGAATCTTACAAGGCTGGACCCCGGATCTTACCGTCTTTAGTTCCTACTACCAAAAATGATCCCGAGCATGAAAGGAATAAAAAAGCGTTAGATCAGTTCTTTAAGTGGGAAAAGCCTTTTTTGACAGCATTTAGTGATGGTGACCCAATTACGAAAGGAGGGGATAGGCTTTGGAAAGATTTTGTACCAGGTGCTAAGGGACAAAATCACACTACGGTAAAAAACGCTGGGCATTTTGTACAGGAGGATAAAGGTCCTGAGTTAGCAGAAATTATAATAGAATTTATTAAAAATAACCCCTAATACTTTTTTATTTTTTTCCTTAATAATGGTCATATACCAGGCTCGTTAGTTTTTCCTAAGATTGTTAGTGGATCCGTACTGGCATAAAAATGGGGGATTCCGAATGGTGAAGGATTGATATTCTTTCCAGCAAGGAATAAATTAAGAACCATCTCAAATTTAGATTCTCCTTCTAATGTTTAATAAGAATTATCAACTTATTGTAACATTGTCTATTGGCATTGGCATCAATAATGCCTTTCTATGGCTATTTGCAACACATTGGGTGAATAAGTATGTTGATCGAGTATCTGCGATCTTAAAATGGAGGAGTTAAGAGTTAATTACTCAAAATCATAGTAAGTAAACATTAATTTAAAAGAATTCTAAGACATCCATCATCAATAAGATTTTCTTATTAGTATCAATCAAAAAATTTATAATTTCATGCGCATTATTCATTTACATGGGCTCCATAAAGAATGAATTAATCTGGTTTAGTGCTTTGTTGATCATTTTTTTAGGTTTTTTAATAGTAGTTGGATCCCCCGAATATTATGAACTCGCAATAATAACAGCTGTTTTCACACTCATTTGGTGTATTAGGAGTTATCTTGTCAAAAGATTTGCGGTCTTAAGACTGAAAAAATAAAAAAAAATAATATTTTGGATAAATATTATAAGTTCATTTCGAGAAGTTTTTTCTTGTTTTCAAGGCTTTAAAAAGAATCTAGATAGAAAATAGTTTTTTATTTTGATTTGTTAAAGCAAGTATAAAAATTAATTAACACGATCTTCATTAGGCGGGATCTTAACTTTATTTCAATTTTTTTTTTAATTCCTTTATTTTATTTTTGATTTGAAGAGCGCCAGTATTTAAAATGTTCATTGCTATGAAGGACATTTCTTCTTTGGCTTTTTTTTTCAAGATTTTATGTTTTAATCTTAAAGCATCTAAAAGTGTTTCGGAATTTGTCGAATCATCTGCTTTAACAACGACATCAAGGACATGAAGGGCAAGCTGAAATTTCCCTTCATTAACGAGTTGTTTAGCGCGTTCAAGAAATTTCCTTTCATCGGCAACTTTTAAGAATTCCTGAGCAATCTCGTCAGATCTTGAGGGAAATAGATCAGTCGGGTTATCTGTATCATACCAGCCGTGATAGAGCCTGTAAACATCGTGTATGGCAAAACGATATTCCCCATACAATGGTTTCAAATATTCATGTTTTTTAAACTTATCTGGAAAGATTTCAAGCATCTCGTGATAAATTTGTTCAAACCACTTTCCCTCGTTCAACCTTTTCACTACCTCATCGTGAACAAAATGTATGGCCTCAGCCGTTATTTTTAAGAGTGTCTTAATCTTTTCTTTCCCTTCAATTAATGGGCCATGCCCAGGAAGTAAAAATTCTGCATCTTTTTCCATCATTTTTTCATTTGCAAGAGCCCATTGTTTTGCGTAGCGTTGCACTCTAAATGGAGAACCAACATTTGGAAAAGAACTTATAAATAAATCGCCAGTAAATAAAACTTTCTTTTCAGGCAAGAATAGCCATAAGCTATCGTCTGTTTCGCCCTTACCGTGATAGATCTCAAAAGTATATTCCCCTAATTTAAATTTATAGCTCTCATTACCGCGAATTATGATCGTTGGGTCAAGCCTTTCGTGCACCGATTCAGAATCTGTGTTTATTACTCCGACTGAAGCAAACTGTTGCCTGTATGTCCACGCTTGATGTTTATCCAACATTGTATATTTATTAAATCTCCTTACAAGATTTTCGTGCGCAATTATTTGGGGCATTTCCCACCCTTTTTTATTAACTTCTTCAATAAATGGAGCATAACCAAGGCAATGGTCAAAATGTCCATGTGAAAAAATAATATATTTTATCGGCTTATCTGAAAATTCTCGAACAGTTTTAAAAATAAATCGATCGAACAATCTCAGCGCTAAATCGAATAGCACCAAACCATCGTCCGTTTTAACAACACCTACATTACCGAAAGAACCAATATAGTTACAAGCACCATCGGCAAAGGTTTTTACTTCGAATTTACCACGTCCGAAAAATTTTTGCAATCCTTCTGATATTATACTCATTTTAAATTACCCTTTTTTTATTTTTTTCTGATTCTATCATAGATTTTTGATCTCTTTCTCTTCTTGGAGTTTTTTATCAATAATTTCTTTCATATAGCGAAACCCAGGGGTGATCTTTTCAGTCAGACCCATTGGAATCATTTGCTTTACTGGGAATCCTAGACCTTGCCGACCACCAGTCTTAAATAGGTTGTCCAATATATAGAAAATAAATTCACCTGGCATACCAATTGCTATTTCATGATCTTGGATTCCCGCAAATACACGATCTCCCATTCCAGGTATTACAATTTGTGCTTTTCGAGTTATGAAAGGCATAAAACCACCTTTTCCACATGATTCTCCAAAACCTTCAAAGTTAGATTTAATTGCGTATTTCCTCTTATGTTCATAATTAAGGGCATGGATAATATGTGTAATCTGAGCACCATTTCCAAAGATCAATATTGAATCTGGAATGATGACAGTTTTGTTTAAGGGAGATGCAACTAATCAGCGATAACCTAATTCGATTACATTTTTATAATTCTTCATGTAAATTTTTTCAGCTCTTCTTTTTTCAGCTTGTTCATCTTTATGCCATCCTTGCCTCACTTGACTTTCGATGAATTCCTCCATTGTAATAGATACCCATCCATGTCCAACGGTAGCGGGAGTACAGAAGTTATCCTCTGCGGTTATAGCATAACTAATGCCCCATTTGCGAGCCATCGCAAAAGTCTGACATATGCTCATTTGTTTTTTCATTGCACGAGGTCTTGTAACATTCCTTGGTATTTCTTTACTATCCTTTATATATTTAATACCAACGGGATATGTTGAAAGATGCAGTTTATCAAATATTTGCTGACCAGCTTCTTTAAATTCTTCAATACTTTTCATTTTTTTACCTTTTTTTATTTTTCAGTATCTTTCTTTTTCTTTTCTCTTTATTATTTATTTTTTCATAAATTCTTTAATGGAGGAGATCACTAATTCAGGTTCATCATTCTGAACCCAATGAGAGCTCCTTTCTGCTTTTATAATTATTAAGTCCTCAACATATTCCGTTAACCCTTCAAGAACAGTTGGTCGAATAAAATTATCTTTCATGCCATGAATGACTAAGGTTGGTACTTTAATTATACCTGTAAAATCTTCAATATTTTTGTTAGCTCTATAATAATTAACTCCACATGAGATTGAATCAGGTTGAGACCAAGATTCTATATATTTTTGCTTATCTTCTTCACTAAAAGCATTCTTTCTCTTTAAACTGCCAAATACAGACGCTTTTAACGCCATCATATCGTTTTTTAATAATGCTAGTTCTCCCCCAGGTTTTAATAATTGAAAGATATACCCGCTTGATCTCCTTTGTTTTGCATTTCCTTTGATTTTTTTGCGAAAAATCTTCGGGTGAGGGGCATTTATAATAACAAGTTTCTTTAATAACTTAGGATATTTATAAGCAAATGCCCAGCCAATAGCACCACCCCAATCATGACCCACCAGAGTAAATACCCCAAGATCTAATCTTTCACTTAATATTTTAATATCCTCAACTAAAATATTGATAGTATAGTTTTGTATTCCATCAGGTTTCGATGATAAATTTATGCCGCGTGTATCTGGTACGATCAAGCGATAATCATCCTTTAAACCATTGATAATATTTTTCCAACCATATCAATAATCTGGAAATCCATGAAGAAGGATTATTGGTTCGCCTGAGCCAACAAGGACAGTATGTAGCTTTACACCATCATAGCATTCAATATACATTTCCTTTATACTATTAGAATTTGCCATTAATAATCTCCTTTTAATTTTATTTTGGATTAAGTCGAAATTTCATGCAATCTTTCCCTAATATAATTTCTCCATCATAAATATCACTGACACCTTTCAAATAGGCTTTTTCAGCAATATCCTTGAGCAATGGAGGTGTTATATGTACAAATACAAGTTTTTTTACTTCAGCCTCTTTAGCTAACTCCGCTGCTATTTTAGGGCTCATGTGATAATTTTGTATATCTGTCAATATCTTAGCATATCTAGGTAAATTAAATTTCTTTGCACCTTCAGCCAGATTATTTAACATTTCAAAAGAAATACTCTCACTGAAGAGAATATCTGCATTAGCACAATGTTTAATTAAATTATCATTTTTTATTGTATCACCTGTTATAACGATGATCCTTCCGCCATATTCAATTCTATACCCTATAGCAGGTTTAACGGGGGAATGATCGACTTCAAACGCATAAGCTTTTAATCCATTTCTATCGAAAAATAATTCTCTCTCATTAGGATCTTTTATTATAATAGTTTTGCTTATTGGTGCTCCTGCTTCTGGAGGCATTGTATCTTTTCCATGATGAGCAATTCTATAACCTGTATCGAATTTATAGGCAATTATAAATCCATTTACTACTTGATCCACTCCCTCTGGACCATAGATTTCCAAAGCTTTTTCTCTTCCATTAACCCAAGATAACATGTTTGCTTCTCCTAAATCTCCAATATGGTCTGAATGGAAGTGTGTAAGAAAAATTGCGCTCAACTTGGCCGCTGGGAGCCTCATAACATCGACATTTCGGTATGCACCTGGTCCAACATCAATTAAAACGAATTCCCCGCCCGCAATAACGGCAATACTTGAAGCAACTCTTTTATCATTGTTGATTGGACCCCCTGAACCTAATAGAAATACATGAAGTTTTCCATCTTTTAGTATTTTATCTTGACTTATCATTCTAACAACATCTCTAAAATTTCTTTTTTACATAATAAAATCGAATTGGTATGAGCCCACAAGATAGTATTGTATTAACGATAAACTTCGGATTTGGATAAAAAAGGTATAATATTATTCCAAGCATTAATCCAAGAATCAACGTTAATAATGCGCCAATTTGGATTTTTATAATGTCTTTTTGTTTATATAACTTGTTTCCAAAAAACATGTACAAAATACCAAATGTTAAGATATAAGTAATCATTAGAGGGTTGAATTCATTTGAAAATCCAATCCAATCTAACGCATTAAAAAGCAGACCAAGTCCTAATCCTCTTATTATTACTATACTCAAATAGCTTAATTTTTCGTTAGCATCCATTTGATCTAATTCTGTTTTCTTTTTAAAAACAATTGGAAAACTAATGCAATTAATGATTATGATGATAATTAAAAAGATATATAAGTATATTCGGTCTTCTGGAGTTGCCGTAATTACATGTGTTAATACAGTTATCGAATTTAGGAAAGAGATTGTTGCAGACGCAATAATTGTGGGTCTTGTCTCATTTAGAAGATCATTTTTTACCAGTTGAATCATCTTTAATCCTATTGGGATGAAGAATCCGCTAAATATGAAGGCAGTTACACATAAATCTAAAAGCCCAATAGCTAAAATTCCAACTATAACATGTAATAATCCACTTATAAACAACATCAGTCCAGAGAATAGCACAAATTTATTGTCAGTCATATTAGCATCTTACTCATATTATTTTATAGAATTTTTGCGTATTTTACGTAGTGTGAGTTTATCTTGTTTAATATGAAATAAAAAGCAATTCTTACTCATTAGACACCTGTCCTTAGCGCTTAAATTCGTTAAAAGTTCAATCTGGAGTTTAATAGCCTCAGTATTTTCTGGTTCTGCTTGTATCAATACATCTAAGATTTGTAATGCTAATTGGGGCTTTCCTTGTTCCAAAAGATTTCTAGCATGATTAATTACTTTTTCCGCATCTCCTATTAACGCAAAAATCTCTTTCATAACTTCTTTTTCAGGTCGAGGTAAGAGGTGTGCAGGATTATGATCATAATATCCATGATACCACCGATAAAGGTTATAGACAAAGAATTCAGGTCGTGAATATAATTGCTTTAAATAGGGGCTTTTTTTTAAATGATCTGGTATTTGAACCATATGGATCATTTCTGATATATGTACATCCTCATTTATATATTTTACAACTTGATCATGTAATGACCTAATAACTTCTATATTCGCATTTAAAGCTTCCTTTACATTGTTACCCTCATATAGATGTCCGCCTCCATTACAAAAAATATATTTTGGCTCAAGCGCCCGAATTCTCTCCAGTTCCTTAGCCCAATCTAAGGCAAAGCGCGTGGGTTTCCATGGATTACCAATATTAGGAAACATCTGTCCAATCATCAAGTCCCCAATGCACGCAGTATTAATCTCAGGGATATATATCCATACAACATCATCAGTCTCAGCTCGTCCCGAATGGCACTCAAAAGTTTTATTTCCAAGTTTAAATGTATAGTCTCCCATGAATGTTTCTGTAGGATATACATAATCTCTCAAGCCTTTCCCAAAAGCTTTTACGGGAATATTAAATTGCATGGCAGCAATTAAATTCCTATAAGGTTCAAGGAATTCATACCTTTCAAATCTATCCGGTAAGTAAATACTGGCCAATATCTTTGGACTATCCTTAATAAAGGCTTTTGCTCCACCTACATGATCCGCATGACCATGTGTATAGATTATATATTTTATTTTTTCTTTAATCTTATCAACAACCTTTTCTGCTGACGCTACATTAAGAAGCGTATCTATTAAAACAGCTCCCTCACCCGTTTCTATCCAGACCATCCCCGCAATAGGAAGGGTTGCTGAATAAACACCTTCCATATGTTCTTTTATAACGGGATTAAAAGCGTTACTCATTATACTCATGGATTCTACTTTTTTTTCTGTCATCATTAATTTCCTTTTTTACTAATTTTATTTTTCATGCTAAGGTATGTTCCAGTAGCTTGAGCAATTAATTTATTGTTCTCATCCCAACAATGCATTTCAGTTATAATTTGTCTTTTTCCAATTTTTAATACTTTTCCCTTAGCAATTAATTGTGTTTTTCTAGCAGGACGAAGGAGATGAAAACTCATTTCTGATGTGGTCACGATTCCCTTATAAGCTAATGCACTGATAAACCAGCCAGCGTTATCTAATATTGTTGCTATAGCCCCTCCATGTACTGCTCCTTCTCCATGGTCTAAAGTCTTAAAGCTTTTTATAAGCATTGAGCGATTAATATCTATATTAATTCCCCTCTATTTTAATTATTTTCATTTTATTTTATGACTCCTTTTTTATTGATATAGTTTTTTATGATTAGGGCTCATCTCATAAAATTTTTTTTGAATTTTTTTTTTTCTTCTTGAAGGATTATCTAATTAGTCTACACTGAAATCTCTTTTGGTAGTGTCTTTTTTACTAGTCGATAAAGTCATATTTTAATCATAATATCAGTTTTTCAACTATTTATATCTTGTTACTAATGTTAACCAATAAATGAAACTTATAAATAATAAATCATCCTAAATTTAGATTTAAAATTTAAAAGCTCAAAGTCGCTCTCCTAAAAGGTTAGCATTATCATAAAAAAAAAGAATGAGGAAAATAAAAAATGAAGATATTAATAACATACTTTTCAAACACGGGTAATACCGAAAAAGTAGCAAATGCTATTAAAGAAAGTCTTGAAGGACATCATGTAGAATTAAAGAAAGTCGATAATATTATAGCGGAATCGTTAAAGGATTATAATCTTGTCTTTTTAGGTTCAGGCATTTATGCTGGAAAAATAAAGAAAACAATATTAGATCTTATAAAAACGGCTGATGCTTTACCACCAAAATTTGTACTATTTTGTACTCATGCAAGCGCAGATGCTTATCAAAATGGTTTTAAGATGGTAAAGAAAAAGATTGCTACTGCGAATTCAGAAGTTATAGGTGAATGGGATTGTATGGGGGAAAATCTAGGAATACCTAAAGATACACAAATTAAAATGATGGAAAAACTCACTCAAGAAAAACAAGATGAGGCAAAGAAACACATGGAGAGTCTCAAAGGACATCCTAATACTGAAGATCTTGAGAAAGCAAAAGCCTTTGCCGCTTCAATCGTAAAATAAAATAAAATAAAAGGAAATAAAATGAGAGAAATTTTAATAGAAGATCAGATTAAAAAGATCGCCTTAGATGAGGGCGCTTCTTTAGTAGGCATCTGCTCTGCCGATAGTATAAAAGAGAAAGAGTTTTCAGATCCTAATTATTTATTACCGGGAGCTCAATCAGTAGTTGGCATCGCAGTGAAATTTGATGATGAAAAAGTTAGAAAGTATTTATCTAAAGAAGAATATTTACCTCTCTGTTATGAAGAAGGACATATCACCAAGAAACTAAAAAAAATCGCAGAGAAAATTAAAGTTTTTCTTGAAGATAAAGGATTTAAAGCTTTTAATTGCGATTGCAATTATGATTATCGAAATATCAATAAGAAAAGCAAGATTATCGTTGATTCCATAAGGGCTCTAATTGCTCTAATTAATAAAGAGAAAGATGAGAACATTGAACTTACAAAAAAAGAAGAAAAAACACTTATAATGCTAAAAAAGTTGATTTTACCAGGTTTAAGGAAAACTCCAATGCAGCTAATACCCTCACTATCGCATAGATGTGTTGCTGTTGCGTCAGGTATAGGTAGAGTTGGCTGGAGTGGTAATATCATTACTAAAGAATATGGTGCAAGAGTATTACTAAATTCTATAATTACTAATGCGAAATTAACGCCCGACAAGCCCATGGAAAATAACCCATGTGTTAGATGTAAAATTTGTGAGAAATCGTGCCAAGGAGGACTTTTTGCCAAAGATTCAGAAGAAACGATTAATATAGCTGGAGTAGAAGAAACAATAGCTAAAAGGAACAATTATGCTTATTGCATTGCTGTTTGTAGTAGTATGTCTGGACAGAATAAATTCAAAGAATGGTCAACTTGGTCACCTTTTCGATTTGATGATATTGAAAGACTTCCTTTAGATGATTCTGTTATAGATTATGTGAAGAATATGTTTGTTAAAGGAATTGAAAAGGGCGGAGAGCAAGCAGAAAATGTATTGAGACTAATTGAGAATACATTTCTAGGACGCAATGATAAACCTGCTGAGGATTTCAGACCTAGCTGTGGATTCTGTCAATTGGTATGTGGTCCGACCATGCAGAATAAAAAAGAAAG
Source organism: Promethearchaeota archaeon (assembly GCA_030610785.1). Taxonomy (GTDB): domain Archaea; phylum Asgardarchaeota; class Lokiarchaeia; order Sigyniarchaeales; family SOKP01; genus JAUWRB01. The sequence continues at coordinate 10,321 of JAUWRB010000021.1, forward strand.
TTATAAATTAATTGTAAATTCAGGATGTATAGAAGAATAATATGTGGTAATGAGATTTAATGATTCTTGACAAATGAGGATAGAACCTTAATAAGTGAGGATAGTAATGCAGCATTTACTAAAGGTAAAAAAAAATAGATTTCTATTATAAAAAAAGTCTATAGAATGATTTATTCTTTAATGAAATATATGGGGCTTGACCATGCTTGATGACCATTTTCCAATATCACTTTTACAAAGATTCGCTCATCTCGAGTAGGAATGGGTGTTAATAATATGTTAGTTTGAAATGTAAATGATGTATGAGGATTGCTTTGTGAGTATCTATGAACGCGAACTTGCTTGCCAATACCTCCTGCATCAAAAATTGTGTCTTGAATTAAAATATCATTAATTGGGAGTTCAAAATTAATTTGAGACGATTGAAAAATGAGCTTTCCCTTAAAAGGATGTAGAAGCTCAACATCAAATCCTTGGAAATTTCCGGAAGTTATGGTATCCCAAGATAATTTATTAGTCGATTTTCGTAGTAAAGGTGTATCTTGATTCCAGAAATTAAATGACCGAGCAGAAATAATCTGATTCTGTTCAAATTCTGCAGTTCCTTTCCAAGAAACATTTCTTTTTCGAGCCCGAAATTCTGCTCCTTCCCACCTAACTCGGATTCGAGAAAGTTTTTTAATTGGAAGATCTTTAAGAAGATCAAGGTTGATTTTAAGATCAGTTTGAGTTATTTTTAATATTCCTGCTTCTGCCTCTTTAGATGAGTAGAGATATGGGCGAATAGTTGTAAAAAGGTGTTTGCCATTAAAAATCTCTATGCGTTCTATAGGTGACGCAGCGGCAATTGCAACCGATAATGTTAAGTTTACATCTAAATCATTAGGAACTCCAATAATATTACCCATTATAGTATCTTGGCATGTTTCAATCTTTATAACATCATCTGTAAAAATGGCAGGATCTTGTTTGTAAAGTTTACATTTATGGTTTAATTTCCCTTTAACTTCGAGAAAGATCCTTTCTCCTGTAGTTGCATAATGATTCCGATGCTTTAAAGCGTAAAATATACTCTCACGCGTTAATTCTAAAGAAAGAAAACAAGTAAGTCCCCCATATGTCCCAAACTTTGATGCACCTGGATATGCAACGCCAGGTCGTCCTTTATGATCATCACTATTAGCGACAATTCCCACCCGATAACCCATATCAAACGCATCAAATAATAACCATTCAAACATCCCCCATGCAGAATAAATCTCCACGGAATGTTCGATCCTTCCGTCATGATGGTTGCGAATATCTGCAAATCTTCCTCCAACATGGGGAACCACAACAACTGATTCATTTGCATCTGGATTATCTGCTAGAAGTGCAGAAAATAATTCCGAAGCAGTTAAACAATCCGTGTCTTTATCATTTTCTTGTTGAATTAATGCATGGGATGAACGGTGGATTTGGCGATAGGGTTTCAAAAAATAGACATTTCGATCTCCTCCTAAAGCAGTATTTGCGGAATATTCATATCCAAAAAGGGGAATAAACTTATTTTGTTCGTAATATTTTTCCGATAAATCGTTAAATAATTGCCATAAAGATTTTGTTATTTGAAAATCATTCCCTTGATGTCCTATTACATCTAAAAACGCAACATCTCGTGCAAACTCAAAATATTTTTCAGCAGTGTTAGATCCAATAGTCTCTTCAGATTGACCATGCATATCTCCCCAAAAATGCTTGAATGATGGTTTACTTTTCAATATTAATGGATTTGTCCTAGTAAGAAAAATTGAATTGGAATCATAAATATCAATATATACGATTGAATCCTTGAATTTTTCTTGTTTTTGGTTAAATGTTCGTAATTGTAGCCCAGTAATTTTATGACCACGTTTAATTTTATTTACTTTATAAGAAGTTGGGAGCCCTTTAATTTCCTGCGATGGTTTAAAGAATAATATACAACTTGCTTTATCGGATGGATTTCCCCACTTATCTTCTGCTCGTATCTGAAGGTCGAATTCTTCTCCTTCTTTTCTTAAGGTAGGAAGAAAAGCCCTCCATCTCTCAGGTGGTCCACTCACTAACGATATTTGGGGGCTGGGTAATGGAATAAAAATATTTGTTGAAAATACATCCACGACAGTGCGAAACTCGAAGGAAGGTTCACAAAAAGTCTGCAATCGAATCCCGGGGGATCCACATGTAATATCTCCTAATTGAATCCTTATTGATTCCCCTTTTTTCAAACCCTTTCCTACAATCCGAACTCGAAGCATTTTATACCAAGGGCGCGCTCCTTCCCGTAAGCCATATGATAAGATGACTTGTGCACCATTAGATGCTATCGCAGTCGTATATCCTACTGCCTTAGGATCTTCCATTTGCAATGGACTTTGATCACATGCGAAGCGGAAAAAAACCTTTAATCCCCCAAGATCATCCATTCCATATATTCCTGCAATATAAATAAGTGTAAACGAAGCATGCGTCCCGGCAATAAACTCTCCCTCAGGATCTATTGAAATAGTTCCATAAGGATTTTGGTTTAAATTCTGTAATGACATCGAATTTTCTCTTACTTTTTATTTAGAAGTATATTAGATTAGATTAGATTATTTTATTTTTTTAAATAAACTAAAAGATATTTGCTGATATAAAATCAAGGAAATTAGAAATTTTTTTTTATTTTGTGGACGACGCTAAATTTTGTTTTGCCGAGTTAACAATTTTTTCAAGGTCGCGAGTTATATCACGAGCCAGCGGTTCTGGCTCGTTGTTAGCCAAGATTTCGTTCTTTCGTTCACGGCATCGTTTTTTCGTATCGAAAGCACCTTTTTTTAACCAAGAATTATAAGAGTCCCTGTCAAGAATAGTTGGAAACCATAATTCCTTCCTGAAATGTTTGCGCGTGTGCAATTTATCAATAAAGGAGCCCTTCGGACCTGTTTTTTCTATAATATCAATAGCAAGATCATTAACTTCAAATTCAATTTCTCTATTTACATTTTCCACGAAAGAAATAATCTCAGATTGCATTATGAGAATATCTAAAGAACTCGCTCGATCTACGCCACATATACCCATGTGTCCAAAAATATCGGCTCCTGCTGCGGCACCTAAAGCTAAAGTTATACCACATTCAAGTCCTGCTTGAGCATCAAGTTCTTTAGAATCAGTCAATCCTACATTTATATATACCGGGAGGTCATAATATTTACCCATTTGAGTCATCGCAACGCCGAATATTGCTTGTTCAGGACCACCAAATATCAATTGCGTGGATTTCATATCAAAAGCGTGGCAGATGCCGCCATAACAAACGGGCGTTCCTTCGTTTATGAGCTGCGTGATACATATGCCCGCAAGGATTTCAGCGTTTTCTTGAGCCATTATACCTGCCATTGTAGCAGGCGCAGACATTCCCATTTGAGCCATTGGACCAATAGTTACAGGCATATTAAGCCTTGCCGTTTCAAACAGAAGGTCAATACCATTAAATGGAAAACTCAAAGGGCTAACAGGTTCAAATAACGGATAAAACATGGGATAATCTTGAGCTGTTTTTTCATCACCCCTAAGGGCAACAAGAATATCTATTAAATATTTTGTTGAAACTCTATCATTAAACCAGAAAGTTAAGGGTTTGGTCGTATTTTTAATCATTTCCAAAAGTACTGCAATACATCGCCACGCTACGGGAATCTCTTGTGGTTCTGCCATGGCTCCCGGTATATTAATTTGTTCCAAAGCGTCAGCAAATTTAACGGCGGTTTTAACATCGTTAAGAGTTGTATACCTTCTTTTATCACCAATATTATCGATCCAAAACACTTGACCTCCGCTTGTATTATAATTTCGTTTCCCTTTACCGAACTCCGCTTTTTTTGACAAGTCACGACCATATAGAGTAAAATTTTTTCCTGATTTTGATAAAAGCTCCATTACCATGTTAGCTGGAATCCTCACGCGCTTTTCTTTCGTATCCACATTTGCCCCATTTGCTATAAAAAGTGCTAATGCATCGTTATGCGGGACATTTATCCCAATTTTTTCAAGAATTGTTAAAGATGCTTGATGTATTTTATTAATTTGCTCCTTTGTAAGCATTTTTGCAATCATGTATTATTCTCCATTTGTTTAATAAATAATAAAAAAATAATATGATGAATGTTCAAAATTCGTTCTTTTTACTTAATAAATTTTTTTATATTCAATAAATTTATTCTTATGATGATGATTGATTCCCTTACCAAGATTTTTAAAGATGTAGAGCTTTCTTGGATTGATTCCTCAAATGATATAGAGAATAGCAAGAGATATTACGACTTATTGGGGGTTTTTCCAAATTTAAAAAGCCTTTTTAAAGAAGGTAAGAATAAGGACGAAGCTGAATTTCACAGGACGATAAAACATATTTTTAGGGCGTTTAAAATCTTTTTTCTTTTAAAAGATGGAAGTTTTCTTCACGAAACACTTTCCCTAAATTCTTTACAAAAAATTACTAAAAAAATTAAGAACCAAAACAAGCAAAACGAGTTAATAATTCCTTTAATTTTAATATATCACGACATCGGAAGGTTTTTTGATAAAAAAAATCATCCACAGCAAAGTTATCTTTTGATTTCTAAATATAAATTGCTTGAACCATATAATCTTTTAGATGTTGAGAAATTGCTTATAAGTAAAATTATTCAATATCACTTATTATTTGCAACTATTTATACTGGTGAATCCACTTTTTATGGCGTCTATTCATTATTACAAGACGAAGAATTTGTTAAATTAATATCAGATAAGAAATATTGCGATATTTTTATAGATTTCTTAGAAATATTTACTTTTATTGACATTTTAGGCTATTCTTACGCAAAAATCTACGATCATTATATAAGATATTTTGTGGAAATTAATAATAAATTAAAACAAATCTTGAGGCTCTTGCCAAATCGAAATATAGCGTTGAAAAAAGCGTTAGATTATTCTCAAGATTGGCTCGAATGGAGAATAGCAGGAGGCTTGAGAATATTTCAGTTCATTGAAACTAAACCTTATTTAAGTAAAAAATTCTATTATAATAAATTAAGGGAGAGTATTAAAGAAAGTAATATCGATTTGATTAAAGATTTAGATTGGAATACGATCAAAAAAAAATATTTAAATCATTCTTGTAGAATTCAGATAAAATATGGCTTACCTGTATTAATGTTGTTAGCATTCGGCGATTTTTTTCGCAGTAGAATGAAAAAAGAGCAAAAAATTTCTCATAACCTATTATTATTTTGGATATTATTATCAAAAAAAATCGCCTTAAGTTCTAAAGGAAGAGAGCACGTTTCATGGAATGTATTTTTTATAGGATTACCGCATTGGTCAAAATGGGATAAAAATAATACTAAGTTGGATGACGATAAAATAAAATCAATTATCAAGAATGCGACATTTGATTTCGATAATAAAGCGAAAGAATTTAATTTATATTTGAATTTCAAGCAAGTATTAATTTCAATCTAATTTTAATTAATTATACTTATTGGTAAAAATGTTAAAAAAAACCCATGGAGAGTGTAAGAAATGGTAAAAGAATTAGGAGTTGCTTATTATGGTAATCTTTTTCCGGATAGGGCGCGTGAAGATTTAAAAGAGATGTCAGACCACGGCTGTAATTCGGTATTAATTGCATTATCAGAGTACGATTGGATAATTTGGAAAAAAAATATTTATAAAATTTGTGAAATAGCAAAAGAATTCGAATTTTCTGTGCATGTTAATCTTTGGGCATGGGGTGGAGTTTTTGGTGGCGAAGCACCTTCATTTTTTCTTCATAACAACGATAATTACAGACAAGTGCTTTCTAAGACAGAAAATGACCCGTCAAAAATCAAAAAAGTTCCTGCAGCGTGTTTTAATACGCCTAAATTTAAAGAATACATGTTTAAAGCAATTGAACAAATTGCAAGAAAAGAAATCATCGATGGTTTTTTCTGGGACGAGCCACATTATCACTATATCTCATCAAGATCAGGAGAGTTTACTTGTAGATGTAATATCTGTCAAAACCTTTTTAAAAAAATGTACAAAAAAGAAATGCCTATAACAATAACAGATGAGGTTTCGGAATTTAAAGAAAAAATGGTAATTAATTTTCTAAAGGAAATCTCTCAAAAGGTTAAGGACATAAATCCTACAATAAAAAATACAATATGTTTGGTTCCTCCTCCGTTAGAAACAGGTATAACTGATTGGGATAATGTCTGTGCGTCTTTAAAAGATTCAATCGATGTTTTCAGCAGCGATCCTTATTGGTTGTTATATAAAAAATCTCTAGATTATGTTGATAAATATACGAAAAAAACAGTAGAGTTAGCAAAAAAATACGGTCTTGAATCCCAATTATGGTGCCTAGCATTCCTCGTTCCAAGAAAAAAAGAATCGCAATTAAAAGAAGCAATAAAAATATTTGACAAATACAATGTTGATTCAATTTTTTCTTGGTGTTATCGAGGAGCAGAAGGAATGTCTATATCATGTCGAGATCCAAAAGAAGTTTGGCGCGTTATCGGTAAAGCGTATAATGAATTAAAATTAAAATATGGTTTATAAATTTTTAAATTTTTTTTATTTGATTAAATAGTTCCAAGAACTTAGTTCCTTTACGATAAAATATAGGGGGTTGTCCTATTGGTGCTTTTACTTCATTCCAGCCTTTTTTATACTCTTTTTTGGACCAAATGTGAACCCAAGTATCGTTGGGAAAATAAACTTTCCATTTATTTTGTCCTGGCTTAATTACGGGAGCAATTAATAGATCTTTTCCAAATAAATATTGATACTTTAACTGATGAAGAGTAGGGTCATTTTCATAATGTAAATAGCAGGCTCTTATTGGTGGAATGCCCTTTTTTTGATATTCATTTGAGAGATGTTTTAAATAAGGTTTTAAATAAACGTGAATACGACTCATTTTAGCGAAATGTTGAAGGCACTCATCGTCAGAATCAAATTGCCAATTATCGTGCGGTCTTACGCCTTCATGTGTACGCATGGTCATTGTAAATGTGGCAAGTTCTGTCCATCTCATGAATATTTCCTTGTCTCGCTTGATGTGATTAAAAGTGTGAAAGCCACCTATATCAAAATGAAAATAACCTATTCCACAAATACCTAATGAAATTCCCGCAGGAATCACGGAAGCTAAACCATCCTCCTTGCTCCAATTAACCAGCTGATCTCCAGCCCATACCATTGTTGTATATCTTGATATTTTTGAATATCCCGCTCTCGTGAAAAATACAATTTCATTTAATTTTCCGGCTTCTCGAATTGCATCCAAGTTGGTTTTTGCGAAAATAACGGGGTATTTATTGTGAAATAGTTCGGCATTTTCTCCAGAGTGCAGAAATGCATCTGTAGGGAGGTATTCTCCATAATCAGCCATCCATCCAGACAATCCAATTTTTATCATATTTTCTTTAATAATGGATTTTAGCCATTTAATAGTATCAGGATTGCTCAAGTCTAGGAGGCCTTTTTCACCAATATCTGTTTTTATATTGTAATCCATTCCTTCTTGGTTTTTAACGCAATAACCTTTTTTTAATGCTTCCTTATACTGTTCACCGTCCTTTGAAAGCATGGAATTTATATATCCAAGAAATTTAATGCCTTTTTCGTTTAGGTGCTGAATATAAGATGGTAAATCGGGGTATAAATCTTCATCGTATTTCCAATTCCAAAAAAGTCTTTTACTAGGGCCTAACATGCGAATTCCCTGCCAATCTTGGCACCATACTCCTGCAACTTTAACCTCTTTTTTTAAACATTTTTCTATCTTCTTATTAACAATCTCTTTTCCGCCTTGAATTCCCAACCAGACACCATTATACACCCAGTCGGGCAATTCTGGTTGTCGTCCTAAGTATTCTGAAAGATCACTTATTGTTTCAAGAGCAGTATCATGTTTTCCAATTATTATTTTTTCAGGAATTCTCCAAATATATAACTCGTGAAAATCATCTTGAGTAAAATTAAATATTGCATGACAGTAACTTTCACAGTGACAGAAATAATTTTCCGAAGAAACGAAAGTAGGTTGTGGATAATATGTAGTGTCCCAATCTCCCGTTACATTAAATTTTTCCCACCCTCGACCAATGCCTTGCTCTTCAACCCACAAGCGTGGGGATTTTCCTCGAAGATTTAATTCAGAAAATTGTTCTCCACATCCATAAATCGCTTCGCTTGAATTAGCATTAATTCGAATCCAAAATCGATTAATATTATTATTATCACTCTCCGGTGTTATTTCCAAATGGTTATTTACTACTTGAAAAGTAACTTTTAATTTTTCACCAGAAGAATGGAACTTTATTTCGATTTTTTCCCCAGATTGAGATATTAATTTAAAATTTAACAGCGGAATTTTAGATTCCCGTTTTTCCCTTATTTTAAAGTCTCCGTGCCTTGATCTATAACGAGCTGCACCTTTCCCCAGTATAAAGCAAGGATTATCATGATTGTGATTAAAAAATAAATAATCCTTATAAAATAACTTAAAACCGTTAGTAGTTTCCTCAAATTTTATCATAAACAATCGTTATTTAATTTTTAATATAGTAATATCAATATTGAAGTTTTAAAATTGATAACCTTAACATTAATCACTAAATATAATTCACTTTTTTATTAAAAACCATTGGACTAATTTTGATAAAAACTCTTATATACTTTTTAATCAAATAAAATAGTATTAAATTAAAATTAATCTAATGAAAAATCATGAAAAATAATAAAGAAATCTACGCCATTCTCTTAATTACTATAATCTCTTATTTTTTCATTGAAACAGGTTCCAATTTGGTCGTGCATTTTAGTGCTTATATTTTTAATCACACATCTGATATTTCGCACTTTTTACCAGGAGGTATAATCACCCTTATTCTTGTCGTTGTTGAATTAATAGCGTTCATGTCCAAAAAGATTGAAAGAAAATACAGGTTATTTGTTATCGTGTTTGTAATAATGGGACTCAGAATAGCATCACAATTTATAATTATACCCGATGTAATATTCGTGCTCAAATTTACTCTCTTTTTCGCAACATTAATTTTTTTCATTGAGATACTCTTATTTATTGAACTCCACGATAGTGTTATTGATTACTCCATGTTTCTTTGTGGCATGATAGTTGGTATCGGAATTCAATTCTTTTTCTACATGATAAATATCTCTTTAAGTTTAACCACGGATCCCATAAAAATCATTCCTACAATCGTATTGTCTGCGATTTTAGCTTGGAGTAATCTAATTCTGTTCTCACCAAAAAAATTCGAAAGTTATCCTCTCACCGAGATTGCTGACGCAAAAGGTTCTGTAAAAAAGCAAATGACGCTATTACATCCAATTATTTTCGCCTCGCTCTTTTTATTTTCAATTCTTTGGATACTCAATCCAATGGCGCTCTCTGCTTACGATGTATTAAATCTGAGTTATAATGGGTTAATTCCTTATTCTGTTGTAAATTATCCGTCTTATGGATACACTTATTACTTGATTTTAATCCTCATTGTTGGAGTATTTAGTTATTTCCTTGTACATAAAAAACTTTTCTCAATGGATCAGAAAAAGGTTAAAGAAATAGTTTTATCTTCAATTGGGATATCTTTTATTCTGAATTTTCTAGCAATTTGGATTATTGAAAATGATTTCACTTTCTTTTCCACATTTTATATCACGATGTTATCAATTATTACGGTCTTTTCTTTAGTAGCATATATATCCTATCTTTTCTATTTCTATTCATTTTCGTCGAAACGGAAATTATATGAAGGATTAGTTATTTTCTTCATATTCATACTTTTTGATATAGTGCTACAGCAATTAATTTTATGGGATTACCGTTTTTCTGTAATGATAAATTCAGTGATTATAGTTGCTGCAATAGGAACTTGTCTTATTTTTTTAACGGAATTACAGAATATAAATGTAAGATTAACTCAAAAGAATATTAAGCTGAATTTAACCAAACCAGTAAAGATTTTATTTATTATCATTGTTGCAATTAACATTGGGGCGCTTGGTATAATAATTACAGCACGAATACCAGAAACAGAAAAGAAAACTAGTCCAACCATAATGACTTGGAACCTTCACAACGGATTTGGTGTTGACGATGTATTTGATTTTGATCGTATCGCAGAAGAAATAAAGGAATACGACCCAGACATAATAGGTTTGAACGAGGTAGATTTCGGCGCCTTAAAAACCTCTTTTGTTGATATAACATCGTATCTTGCTCACAAACTCAACATGTATTATTATTACGGTTATACATTTTATAAACACTATGGAAACGCAATATTAAGCAAATATCCGATACGAGTTGCCGAAATTATTGAACTTCCTCAAGCAAAACAATCTACTGAGCCAAGATCCATGATAAGAGCGAAATTCGAAATTAATTCTGAAATCTGGACAATTTTTATAACGCACCTTTCAACAAGCAAAGACGATCGGCTCGTTCAAGTTCCTTATATAGTTGCTGAAATAGACAAAGAAATTGATTTTGAGAGGATTTGTTGGCTTGGAGATTTTAACTTTGACCCGAATTCCAAGGAGTATTCCTTGATTGACACTAGTAGCGATTTAAGATTTATTGACACATATAGATATTTAAATAAAGATTTTGGTTATACTGGAAATTTTGACGATTATTATAGACCTCAGAGACGAATCGATTACATCATGTGTTCACCCGATTTAATACCAAAATCCAGCGTAATTCATTGCTCTCTTGCTTCAGATCATTGTGCCTTAATAACAAAATTTTGAGAGTTCTCAACTATATAATGGTTGAGGAATTTTTTTTTTTTTTTTTTATGGTCACCATCTACACAACGCTTTTTTCATCGTCAAACTATAATTTCACGGTTTTTTATATATACACGAATATTTTAAGAAAAAATAAAAAAAAAGAAAAATATACATT
>JAUWRB010000069.1 GCA_030610785.1 Promethearchaeota archaeon
AACATAACGCATGTCTTCCAATTTTTCAGTAACTTCCATCGATTCCAAATTAAAGGCATTTAAAAATTCATTTAATTCATCTCCTTGATCGATAGATACTATTTTGCATCGGTGATATCTTGAATCATTTTGTAATTCAGTTTGTAAATCTCTAGCAACCCTTACACTAATGAATCGTTTTCTAACAGGAGATTTTGCTCCTTTCCAAATGTAAATTCTTCTTAAATCTTCCCGTACAATTACTAAAACTTGTTCTGGATGCAATAAACTCTGGAGCTCTTTTTGTTCGACAAATACTTTTTTTCTTTCTCCGGCATTATCTACTTCATAAGTTAAGAAATTTTCAAAATCTGACATTAGAGTTTAGCTCTCAATAATGATATTATTTATTAAACAAAAATTGTATTCTTCTTTTTTAAAATTAAGGTTTAAAGAAAATTATTTATATTCTTCTTTTCTCAATAAAAAAACATTATTAAATATACTATATCTTTATTAAAGTGTCGCAACCAGATGTGGAAAAAGAGCGACAAAAAGATCTCTTATATAAATTAACAAATGAAAAATTAGAAACAAAAAAAACACAGTTAAAATCTATTTTATTTATCATGTAAAATATTATCTATAGACAAAACAAAACCTACAAGGATGCGTCTATCAGTTTCATTATCAAGAATTCTCAACGCGTAAGTGTCCTTGAAATCAAATAACCCTCCAAGAAAAATATCTCGCCATCTATCGGCTTTTTCAATTTCAGCAATGATCTTTCCTGTTGATAAATCTGTAATTTTATAGGACCATCCCATGAATTTTCCTTGCGCTTCATACCACCTATTTCCATTAGCGTCTTCTAAAAAGAATTTTGGACGGAAAAACGATAATATTTTTTTCTTTATTCTTGCTATAATTATTCCTTCAGGGTCTTTTAAATCTTGAGCTTGACGGGCAGTTATTATTTTACCGTGAATAGTTGCAGCAACGGTTCCATCAACTTCTCTAAGTTCTACTCTTCTCCTAATACTTAATATTTTTCTTTTCATTTTCCCAATTACTTGGTTCTTATCGTCAAGAATATCTCCAGAACCCCAATCCCAATATTTTTCCTTTAGTATGTAATAGTTTCGATTAATATCAAATAATCCACCCTTACGGCTATATCCTGTATCGAGGTGAGCGGCTGATTCGCTTTCACGCTTGACCTCACTAGCAACAACATTAGTAGATATATTTTTTCCACAACTTTCGCAAAATTTTTGACCGGAGTCTTTAATCTCAGCTCCACAATTAGGACAATGCAATTATCAATCTTCCTCTTTTTTATCCTAGTAATATTTATTTAATCATTAAATAGTATTGTTCTTTATTAAATTTAAGCTACAAATAAAAATTAATTAAATCTTTAAAAAATGTTTTTATTACAAAATGTTTTTATAAAACTATGTCTAAAAATAAAACCATACCACATTTATTAAAATTAAAAGATTATGTTACGCTTACAGGAACAACTTTAGGCGTTATAGCATTAATATGTGCCGTAATAGGATCACGAGAATTCATTTCTTTGGGTTTTTTTTTAATATCTATCACGCTAGGTACGGATCTACTTGATGGTTACTTAGCTAGGAAAATGGGTACTGTAAACGAAATGGGTAAAGAATTAGATTCATTAAGCGACTCTTTAACCTTTGGCATCGCCCCTGCCATATTAACCTTTCAAGCCTTTAAAACAGGAGGAGTATATGATATTGTTATAGTAATTGGATCTATTTGTTTTGTGTATGGGGCAATACTTAGATTGGCAAGATTTAACATTTCTAAGGTTCCAGGATATACTGGCCTCCCCACACCTATAAGTTGTTTAATTTTAATCTGCTTTTTTTATGCGAATTATTTTTACGCATTCGCCCTTGGAGGTATAATTCATCCCTTTCCTGATATTTCGTATTTCTCGGTTCCAATAGTTTTGATATTACTCGGTTGGTTAAATATAACGACATATATTAGTTTTGGGAAAAAGGGAAAGAGCGTTTATGGACTTTTTTTTGCTTTGGCCCCTTTTTGCCCTATATTTGGTATATTAGGTATATTAAATCCTGATTTTTTAGTTTCTTTGATTATCTCTATTTTCTTTTTAGTTGCTTTTCTGATTTTCTTAACATTTATTTTCATGGGCTTTTTAATTAATGTCATGGAAAAAAGAAAAGACTCTGATTCTGAATAAAGAGTTTTTAAGATTAAGAAAAAGTTAATTTCTTTTCGTGAATTAATTTCTAATTTATTTATACAAATTTTTGTTTCCATTCACGAATCGATGTGATAATTTCGTTTTTATCGTTTTCATCTAATACCGTTTCTTTTTTTTTATATTCATTTATCGAACTCCGTAATTTATGGAGAGTTACTGAGAATCCTCTCCGATTTAATATCAATTCAGATATAATATTCAATTCATTACTAAATTCCTTTCCTTTAAGCACATTTATTTTTTCAATTAAAGCGTTAAAAGCATTGTTTATTAAAAAACTTGCTTCATCACTCCCTTTAGGTTGTATTGCTAATACGGAATCGATTTGTTTTTTTATTTCTTGTGTTATTTGCTTTGTAGGCGTGGTAGTAGCTGAGAATTGTTGACCTAGGACAATAGAAGGTTTGATAGAAGAAACTGGTCTTGTTGTTATTGTAGGTTTAATAGGACTTAATGTATTGCCTATATTAGGAGTCCAATAAGTTTCAATTATAGGCGTTAATAATTTAATAAATGATTCAGAATTACTTCCAAACCCAATAAAATTGCCTAAAGGTTCTTTTGAATCTTTCTGGATAATACCAATGACGAGGTGGTTACTATCTCCTTTTAAAGCAATTATATTTTCATTTTGAATGTTTTTAAAATCGATATTGTTAATTTTCTTAGCATTTGTAATAAGACTATTTGTAGTAGGATCTGAAGATGCGATTTTTATCTTTAGATTTTTTGGGAGGCTTTTAAATTGTTCAATAGATAAGTATTCTTCAAATTTAGGGACGATTAACGATAAATTCTTTTTTGAATTACTCAAGATGTTTTGGAGTTCTTCATACATTTTAGATTTACTATTTATTAACCATATATTTTTTATTTCTGTTTTTTCAGGATTACTTATCTTTTGAAGATACTGTTGTATTATGACTTCTATAGGCTTATTTAAGCCAGAAACTTGATTTAATGAATTTTGAATAATGGAATAAAAACTCTCTGCAATTCTATTTTTAAGATTTGATACATCATCTTTAGGTAGATCTTTTTGATTTTTAATTATTTCTTGAAATTTATTAATATCAACTTCAAAATTAGAGATTACAGATAAAAACAGAGTTTTAAAATCGTTTCGAAATTGCAAATTTGAATTAATGATATTATTAATTGGCTTTTTAAACAAGTTGATTTTTTCTTCAATTAATTCATTTAGCATGGAAGTGTAATTTTTAATTAAATCTTGTACCTCTGTTTTATATGTTTCTTCAATAATATTTATGATTTCTTCTTCAATTTTTTTTAGCTTTAAAGTTTTTATTTTATTGATGATATTTGTCTTTGTTTGTGTTAAATTCTTAATTATTCCTGGAAACTGCGTTTGAATTGTATTTTTAATTTGGTTTTGTAAGTCGTTAATTCCTTCGCTAATTTTATTCAAACTTTCTTGTTTTTTAATAATATCTTCTACTTCTTTCTTTTGGATATAAGTGTCTTCAATAACATCTTTTCTTTTTTCTTGGAATGTCTCGTAAAAATTTAACACGACTTTCTCATTCTCTTGAAAAATTTGATTTAAAGAATTGATTACTATCTCTTGAACTTGTCTAGTAATATTAATTAAATTATTGTTGATATTAGAATAATAATCTAGGATACATTTAATGGGAGGAACCGCTAAAAAATTTATAAGAATTTCCGTTTTTTGAGGATTTATTTTTATTAATAAATCTCCATTTATTAGTTCGGTAATAACCCTAAGAAAAACTTCAGGAGATAAATTTGGAACTATAGAATATAACTCATTGTAAGTTAAAGAAGACCTTCCTAAACATTGAAGATATATTAATATCGCTTCGTTTGAAAATTGGACTTTTTTTAAAAACTCTTCCATTTAAACCATTTTTTTTATTATTTCGCGTGCCTTTTTGGTAAATCTGGTTAATTTGGTTAATTTGGTTAATTTAATAATATATTCCATGTTTTTAAATTTATTTAAATTTAAAGCACGTTCTAAAGAGAATTATATATTATGATTTTAAATTCTTTATGATTATTTAAAAATATAACGATTTAAAAAATTAATAAACTGAATTAAAATTAAATTAAAATTAATATCTTTAAAATAAATAATATGGCTTTATTAAAGGTAAAAGTTAAAAAAATAGGACATCATTCAACTTTGGAACGGCTATTATCCAGAAAATTTTAAATTTTATGTTTCAAAATTTGACCGTTAAAGACGCCAAGATGTTTACCTTTATCTATTGTGAGTTTACCATTTACAATTACATTTTCGATCCCCTCGGGATGCTGTCGGCCATTTTCGAAGGTTCCTTTTTCTTCTACTCTTTCAGGATCAAAAACTACTATATCTGCCTTATATCCTTCCTTAATAATACCTCTATCAGTCAATCCAAGTATCGATGCGGGTAATGAAGTCATTTTTCTTACGGCTTCTTCAATAGGTACAACATTCATTTCTCTAACCCACCTTTGTAATACTCTAGCAAAAGCACCATATGAACGTTGATGAGTATTTTGCTCAGTAACTAAAAATCCATCAGAAGAAGGACATACAAAATCTTGTTTAAAGATTGGAATGATGCTTTTAAGTTCGTCCTTCGTTTGTACTAAGATCATTATTCCTCCATCTTCGTCCCTAATAAAATCTAATAAGGCGTCTTCAAGTTTCTTTTTAGGATAAAGCATTTTTAAAGCATCGTATATGCTCTTCCCTTCTACTTGATGATTATAGGTGACATTAAAAATTTTAGTTCTTTTAGCCAATCCTTTAAAAAGCAATTTTCTCATGATGGATTTAGGAATGATTTTAATGTGAAAAGGAGCATCGGCTAAGAACATTTGATATAATTTTTCAAAAACTTCGTTTGCTATTTTTTTTCGTGTTTTTGGATTGTTCAAATTCTCCTTGAAGTTTTGAAAAACCCAAGTGCTTAGTAAGATAAAAGTAAGACTTGTAGAGCCATTGTCATAAACGACAACATCTGCAGTTATTTTGAGCCCTTCCTTTCTTGCGTCTGTAATGTATTTTATAACCTCTGGTGTTATTTTATATGCGTACTTGCTTATTACACTCCAATGAGAGATATGCGCTTTAACATTTGCCTTTCTTGCGATTTCTACTAGTTCGCTCATTCCTATATCTATAACGCCTGCGCCTTCATTCCTCATATGCGAGTCGTAAATCCCGTCATATTCGCTAACTACTTTTGAGAGTTCGATTAATTCTTCCGTTGACGATTCTGAACCTGGAGGATATACTAATCCTGTTGACAATCCAAACGCTCCAGCTTCCATGTTTTCTCTCACAATATCTTTCATAATGTTGAGCTCATCTTTACTTGGAGCTCGTGCGTCAGTTCCTAAAACGCAAGCTCTTACATTTCCTTGAGGAATGAAAAACGCAAAGTTCGCCGAAATTCCCTTTTTCTCTATAGCTAAAAAATAATCTTCTAAAGTTTCAAACATTATTTCTGTAGAAGTAAACGCTTTACTAACAAAATCAAAGTAATATTGTTTTACTTTATTATTGGCTGGAGCAATTCCCAAACCACACATGCCAACAACAAGAGTTGTTACCCCTTGTTTTAAAAAGGAATCAACATCATTATGTTCAAGTAGAGTAAGATCACTATGATTATGAATGTCTATGAATCCTGGAGCTATGACCTTGTTTGTAGCGTCAATTATTTTGGAACCATCTGTTTCTAAATCCTTTTCAATTTTTTTGATCTTATCATCCTCTATTAAGATATCAGAATTATATCCGGGGCGTCCTGTGCCATCGATAATCAGCCCATTTTTAATTAACATGTTTATTTTTTACTTTTAACCTTTTATTTTTATATTCATTATTTTTTAAATAATTAAATAAAGACTCTTATTAATTTGTTATTTAAAAAAAAAAAAATTAACTAAAGAAAAAAATATAAAGAATATTTTTTATTATGAATATTATTGATTGAAGAGGATAATTTAAAAATGGAATTACAACGTGAAGATGTGTTTTTTTATATTGATTTGATTAAGGATGCTTTAAAAAAGAAGGATGTAATAAAATCCATAAAGTTTTATATCCAAGAAAAAAAAAAAATTAATGTAAATGGACTTTTCGCACTTTTGATATTTCAAGAAGATGGAAATCCAGTTTTCATCGTGGACAAAAAGGATGAGGATATTATTATTAACTCAATAGAAGAAAATTGGAACTTGCGTTCAAAGAAAGGTAGTTTCTTCGAAAATGGACTTTTTTATATCTTCTCTTATATTGCAGAAACAGTAAGAAAGAAGTCAAAATTAAATAGAATCATTGTAATAACTGATACTCCAAGCGATCTTAACGCCGAATACCAAGAAGCATTGTTTAATTTAGTGTCTAAGATTAAATATTTTCCCACTTTTATAGATATTATTAGAGTTTCTGCCGAAAAAGGAACGCGTTTCTATAAAGACGATGTTAAGTTAAATATTTTAGCGAGCGACACAAAAGGGGGTATTTTTTACGTTCAAAATAAGAAGGAATTTTTTGATGTTGTTAAAAAATTGATAAAGAATAAACAATTGGTTAGCACGTTCGCAGATAGACCAGAACAAATTGAAATTAAAATCGAAGATTATAATTTTTTTAATAAATTGGCAAAAAAATTAAAAAAAAGCAATGAGGAAAATTTAAAATGTTATTTTTGCAAGGAAGAATTGTGTCCATTGTGTTCAGACGTTGATGACATTCCTTTAATCTGTGAAAGTTGTGGTACTGCTTTTCACAATTGTTGCGTTTCCAATTATGTGGTAGATCATCATGTTGTCATTCCGCATATTTTCCGTTGTCCTAATCCTAATTGTAATATCTTGCTAAAAATCAAAGAGAAAATAGTTTTTGAAGAAGAGACCACATCTGATAATGGTGTTGAAAAAGAAGAAGACGAAGATATTCCTAAAATTATTGGTGTTGAAGATATAAAAATAGAATCAATTGAAGATTATCAATTAGACGAACCACAGGAGATGCAATTAGAGCAAGAACAACATCAATCAGAAAAAGAAAAAACGGCAGAGGGAGAATTAAGAAAAATAAAAATTGGAGGATTCTTTGGGAGAGAATATGTTATAAAGAAGGTTGGCAATAAAATAATTTATGATCATTCAACTGAATCTATCTCAAAAATAGAATCAAGAAAGGAAATTGTCGAAAAAACAAAATATTGGAAGGGCTCAGGGTTTCAGGGCGGAAAACAGAAAAATAAAATAGCAATTTGTCCGATATGCGGCGCTCAAATAAAATTAAGCGAGCAAAAAAAATGTCCTAAGTGTGGAACAAAGTTATAGATGATCTTTTTTTAAACTTGTTTTCTTGAAATAGTTTAAGAATTATTTTAATATTTTTTAATAATTTTTATTTTTGAATAAAATAAAATTAAATAAGAAAACTAATATTTTTTATATATTCTATATGATTTTTTATGAAAGTAATATTTAAACTTATGATTTGAAAGATAATATTTGAATTTGAAGAGAGATCTGCAGATTTCTAAATAGAGGTAATAAATTAATGTCAACTTATAAAGATTCAATAAAAGCAGAGGAGGTCATTTTTTATCTTGATTTGGTTACTAATTTTCTTAAAAAAAAGAATTTAGTAAAGGGCATTAAATCCTTTATTGAATCAAAAAATACATATAATTTTCCCAGAAGAATTTCAGTTTCTTATGGCATCTTACTTTTTCAGGGAGAAGGCAATCCAATAACTATTTACGATAATCAGGATGAAAAACTGATTTTAGACACTATAAATGAAACATGGGATACTAGAGAAATTAAACAAAGCTATTTTGAGAATGGAATTTTCGAAATTTTATCGTATATTTTTAAGAAAATTCGAGAAATACCTAAGATTTATCGAGTTATTATTATTTCAGATAAATCAAGTAAACTTTCCGAGGATTATTATAATGCTGCTTACGATTTAATTATTAAAGCTAAAGTTTTGGGTAATATTTTCGTTGATATTATTCGCGTGGGCGATGAAAGATTTTATTCGGATGATATTAAATTAAAAGTAATAACCAACGAAACCCGCGGCGGTACTTTTTACTGTAAGGAAAATAATCATTTTCTAAACATTCTTGACTCGTTAATTAAAAGTAAAATGGAATATAATGTGATTCAAGAGGAAAAAGAAAAGAGTCAAATTATAAAAAAGGATAAAAACTTTTTCGAACGAATGGCTGTAGATCTAATAACTCTTTCTTCAGAAGAAGAAAAAAGATGTGCTTTATGTGAACAAGAACTATGCCCGATTTGTAACCTTGCATCTGACGAGGTTTTAAAATGTTATAATTGTAGCACAAAATTTCATCACTGTTGCGCATCAAAATATTCAATATCTAATAATATTGGCTTTAATCATATTTTCCATTGTCCGAATTGTGAATCTTTATTAAAATTGGATGAAGAGTTAGTACAAATGATTTGGGAAGAAGAACAAGAAGAAGCGCTACAAGAAATTGAGATAAGCGAAAGTAGCGTAGAAAATGAAGTGGTTGAAAAAATTGCCGAACAACCGCCAGATATGGAAAAAAAACCAAAAGATATTCAAGATTCTCAACCACAAAAAAAGACTTTTAAAACTCCAGAAAAACCGAAAAAAATTAGAGTTGGAGGTTATTTTGGCAAAGATATTGTGATTGAGCCTAATAATTTCGGAATAGAGAAAGAGCCTCAAATGTCAGAAGAAGACATAATAGATGAAGTAAGCAACGAGCAGCAGCCGAAAGAAAAAATATCCATTACTTCTTTAAAACCTCCAAGAAAAAGAACAATTAAATTATGTAAAATTTGCGGAACTCTCGTTAAAGAAGTTAATATTTGTCCAAATTGTGGTGCAAGTATTGATTAATTATTAATATATTAACTATTTCGTATTTTTATAGCACGATCAAATGTCATGGACTAATTTTTAAGTAATATTTAATGTATTTAAATGTCTATATTGATATTGATAATAATTAATAATTTATTTATAACAAAATTCATCCATGCCCTAAAGGAAATGGATCTATTTTGCTAAAATTAGATAAAAATAATGAAAAAGCTAAGAGTTGGTTTAATTGGTTTAGGAAATGTTGCAGAAGTTCACCTTGAAGCCTATAAACAAGTCGAACAAGTTGACGTCGTAGCTGGAGCTGAATTACGGAAAGAAAGATTAGATCAAATGACCAGAAAATGGGATTTAAATGGTTATTTAAAATATGAGGAAATGTTGGAAAACGAAGCACTAGATATTGCGTGTGTTTTAGTGCCCGCTCGTTTTCATAGAGAGGTTTCCGAAAAAGTAGCAAGCTCTAATGTAAATATTTTGTGTGAAAAACCACTAGCAGTGACATTGGAAGATGCCAAGGCAATGATTGAAATTTGCAAATCAAAAAAAGTAAAACTTTGTTATGGCGCATCTTACCGGTGGCTAAGTGCTTGTATGAAAGCTAAAGAGATGATTGATAAAGGGTCTCTTGGTAAAATAAATCTGCTAATGGAGATGTCTATAGGTGGAAACGGTGCTAAAAACTTTAAAGACGCGGGAGATCATCATTATCCAAGAGGAGGTCCAGGAGGGGGAATGATGGGTCTCGTTGATCACGGCATTCATCTCATTGATATATTCAGATGGTTAATAAATAGCGAAGTCGAATCGGTTGTAGGACGCGGAAACATTTCAGGTCAATCACCATTTACAGAATTTTTAACATTATTTTTTGAAAATGGTGCTATTGGTCAGCTGGTGTACAATGAAGCAACTTATTCTTCTGATTTACCTTATGAAGGGATTTTTAGCTGGGGAGGTAGTTGGGATATAAATGGTGACCTTACCCTAGAGGGCCATTGGGAAGATCATCCGGGATATTTCAGAATCCATGGGGAAAAAGGAGCATTAAGAGTTTTTCATTACGCAAATAAACTTTTCTATTTTTCGAGCGGAAAAATAATGCCAATAAAGGTTCTAGATAAGCCCATGCCGGGAAATTTTGCGATGCAAATGGAATCGTTCGCTAATTCAATAGTGCAAGATGAGGAACCTGAAGTTAATGGACTTGAAGGGTTAAAAGCACTTCAGATATTGCACGCAGCTTACGAGAGTTTTGAAACCAAAAAATTTGTGAAAGTAAAATATTAAATAAAATAATCTCTAAATTTCAAAGAGAAAAACATTCTCTTTATAAAATTTGAAATATCCTCTTTCGTTAATAATACTTAAATAATAAATGTGAGGTTTTTGGATGCCACGTTTGGAAATAGATTTAAAAAAGATTTTTTATAATGCGAAACGCATGAATCAATTGTTTAATTCAAAGAACATTTCAATAATTGGAATCACTAAAGTTACATTAGGAGATCCTACAATAGCAAAGACTTTAGTTGATGCGGGCATGCAATATCTAGGTGATTCTAGGATTTCCAATATTAAGAGGATGAAAGAAGCGGGCGTTAATGCCCAATTTATAATGATCCGGAGTCCCGCCTTAAGTGAAATCTCCTCCGTTGTTAAACATGCTGATATTAGTTTAAACTCTGAAATTGAGGTTATAAAAAGGTTATCTGAAGAATCCATCCACCAGAATAAAAAACATGGAATAATTTTAATGGTCGAGATGGGAGATTTACGAGAGGGATTGATGCCTGATGAGGTGGATAGCATTGTAAAACAAGTTCTCGAATTAAAAGGTGTTGAATTATGTGGTATAGGAACCAATCTCAAATGTTTTGCTGGAGTATCCCCTGATGAGAGAAATATGAAAGAATTTTCTGATATAGCTAAAAAAACCCAAAAAAAGTTTAATATAAATTTTAAATTTATTTCAGGTGGTAATTCGGCTAACTATGATTGGTTAATGTCAACTAAAGATGTAGGTTTAATAAATAATTTAAGAATTGGCACTGCTATTCTATTAGGCCATGGTGGAATAAACGATGAACCTATTCCGGGTCTTCAATATGATGCTTTTACATTTATTGCAGAAATTGTCGAATTAAGGAAAAAGCCATCTTATCCTAAGGGGACCATAAATAAAAGTGCTTTTGGTGAACCATCCATTTTTCTGGAAAAAAATTATCCAAAGGTAGGCGAGAGAGTTCAAGCGCTTCTAAACGCTGGTAGACAAGATATTCTTGAAACGAAATTAATTCCAAAGATAAAAAATATCGAAATAATGAGTGCTACAAGTGATTACATTGTAATCGATGTTAAAGAAAACAAATTTAAAGTAGGAGATGAAATGAGATTCAACTTGGAGTATGAAGCTCTTTTATGCGCAATGACAAGTCCATTTGTTTTAAAAATTTTTATTTAATTTTGCCCTACGATATTCCCCTCGCTGTAGATTTTTTCTATCTTGATTAAAATGTCTTTAAAATTACTTTATTTACAAAAAAGACAGAAAATTTAAAGAAAAACCAAAAATAATTTATAATAAAAACTAAAAAATTAAAACAATTTATAAAAAAAGATAAGGTGAATGCTTATACAAGTATCTATAGAAGATTTAATTAAAGTCCCCTTAATATTTAATTTTGATTCTGATGAAGATTGTGAGATTGTGTTATATTCATCTAATGCAACAGGTTTTCTTCAGTTTTACATTCTAACCACAGATTTAAGCTCTAATCCAAAACAAATTACTAGTGGAAGAGATCCCATACTTGGAGGAAATTTATCACCAAGAGGAGATAAGCTTGTATTCCTTCGAGATAAGGATGGAAATGAAATTTCTAATTTATTTTTACTCTCTACAGAAGGTGGAAAATCTAAGCAAATAACAAGTAACCCTTATAGAACATTAGGTATTGCGTGGCATCCAAATGGAAAAGAGATTACCCGTTCTTTTGTTTCAATGAAAGGTTGCGGTTTAGAAACGATTAATCTTGAAACTGAAGAGTGTTTCATGCTAAAAGAGCCAACTCCACCGCTCATGGTAGGAAATTACTCTCACGATGGAAAATGGCTCGCTTGTACTGAAATGAAGAGTCTTACAAATACACAAATTTTAATTTTAAATAGGGATGATCCAAACGAAGTAATTAAATATAACATTTCAGACGAGTCTAGGGAAGGAATCCCTTCTTGGTCTCCAAACGATAAAAAAATAGCGTTTGGGTCTGAAGCCACTGGCAGAGCTCGAGTAATTATACAGGAATTTCAAGGTGAAGAAAGAATACTTTTAAATTTAGAAGAGGACGAAGAAGCGGCAGTGATTGGAGGTCCCGCTAAATGGAACCCCCAAAGTAATATTGTGTATTATGCTGTGAGTAAACACAGCCGAACAACTTTACATGCCCATCCCATTGATGGAGAAAAGGAAACTGCTTTACCATTTCCCGAAGGGACTGTAGCCATGCCAAAAATTAGTAAGGATGGAAAGATATTAATCGCCTTACACTCTTCAATGACATCTCCTTTTGGAATTTATCTCCACGAAATTGGTACTGATTCTGTTTGCCCTCTTACTTCAAGAGATTTTAACTTTAATTTATCTCTTCTTACTCGTCCTCAATCTATTTGGTATAAGTCGTTTGATGGCCTCGATATCCATGGATGGTATGTACCTGCTTCTACAGGTAAATCACCACATCCTGCAATAATACACCCTCACGGAGGTCCTTGGGGGCAAGTTTTTGACGATTGGAATTTTGGCATGTTTGAACAAATGGTCTCCCAAAATGGATTTGCAATTTTTGCCCCTAACTTTAGGGGTTCCACTGGATATGGCTCAGAATTTCAAAATCTAGACATTGGCGATCCAGGTGGCGGGGATTTGGAAGATATAATTTACGGTACAGAATGGTTACGAAAACAACAAGATGTTGATGAGAATAAAATTGCTATAACGGGAGGTTCTTATGGCGGGTATTTAACTCTATTAGCTCTTACAAAGAAACCCGATATATTTGTTACGGGAATTGCTCGTGTGCCTGTCGTTAATTGGGTTGAAACATATCGCTTGTCTGATCCTTTTTTTAAGCAATATGAAAGAACTTTATTTGGAGGGCCTCCTCGGAAAAAAATCAAAGAACTATATATTGATCGTTCACCTAGTACCTATATTTCAAACATAAAGGCACCAGTCATGATAATGGCAGGTAAAGAGGACTCAAGATGTCCCATAGAGCCCATAGAGAAATTTATTGAGAAATTAAAAGAAATGAATCATCCACACGAATTTGTATTAATAGAAAAGGCAGGTCATATCTCAGCAATGTTTAATTGGGAAATTAGTATTCCTCTTTTGACTAAGACGATGGATTTTTTTAAGAAAAATCTAAAATAAAAT
>JAUWRB010000058.1 GCA_030610785.1 Promethearchaeota archaeon
ATTGATTATCTAATTTCTCATTATTAAATTATAAATATTTTTTAAATACTTAAACATGTATAGAGACAATAATTAATGATTTATTTCAAAATTCATCCCACACCTAAAGGAGTGGGCTTTCTTTTGTTCTTATGGTAAAAACTTGGAATTCTGTATTTTACTGAATTAAAGATAAAAAAAAAAACTATTTTTTTTCTAGATGAAATAATTCTTTCATAAAATTAGGTAACATGAAGCCGACATAAAATTCTAGTGCACTAGTTATTAAAACAATTCTAGCTATCATGAATATTTCCGGAATTGATGAGTCTATAAATGCTCCGATTGCAAACGATATAAAAGCAACCATGAGAAATTTTCCCTTTAATTTAATTTCAGGATTATCTGATTTAAGCGTTTCTCGTGAAAAAATTAAGCCCATTATTAAGAAAATAACAATAAAAGAGATTAAAAAAATTTCAATGAATACACCATATACTATTTGGAATGGAGTAGAAAACAATCCAATTTGATCGATATCCGTAAAGAGTAAATAAAAGAACAAAATCTCAAAAACCACTCCTACGATCAGAAACATTACCAATAAGAGCTTTTGCTTTTCTTTTAACACAAAATTTGTAGAAGCTTTAATCCAACATAAAACAAAGACAGGAAGAAATATGTTTCCTATTATAAAATTTGCTTCTATACTAAGAAAATCACCGGAAAAAAGTCCCAATATTAAATTGATTGAGTCTGGCCACCATGGCGTTGATAATCCAATCCAAGTAAGACCTACTAAAATAAAGTCCTTATTTTTTGTTTCAAAATACTTCGAAATAATAACAGAGCCAATAATAACTGAAATGAGGACAAAAACCAAGCTGAAACTTCCTTGTAAAAAATGTTCAATTGTAAGCGCCATTTTTTTTCGCTAATAATATTATTATTACTCTATGTTATTTTTTGAGAATATAAATTATTCCTTTTTTCTATTCTATTTTAAAATTGGAACGGAATTTTTTCGAAAGAAAAATATTTAAATTTTATTTTTTAAGAAAAAATTTTCCACCCACTTTGGCAAAATAAAGCCACAGTAGAATTCTAAAGCGCTAGATATCAAAATAAGTCTGATAATTACTACAAAAAAGGGTAAAAGTGGGTCTGTAGCTTCCAAAATACTTCCTATTGCGGAATCCAAAATAGCCCCGATTGTAAAAGAAATGAAGGCTATTAAAAGAAATTTCCCTCTCAAACTAACATCAGGTTTTTCTGATCTTATTGATTGTCTAGCAAATAAAACACCCGTTATTAAAAGAATTGCTATAAACATTATAAAAGATATTGTTATGAGCGTACCAAACTCAACTTGAAAAGGTCTTAAAAATACTCCAATTTCATCTATATCAGTAAAGAGTAAGTAAAAGAAAATTATTTCAAAAATAACTCCTATAACAATAAATATTGATAATATCAGTTTCTGTTTATCTTTATACAACAAGTCTGTATAAGCGGTAAGCCAACACAATAAAAAGACGGGAAGTAAGGAGTTACCTATAATAAAATACCATTCTGGCTCTAAAGGAGCGTTGAAGATGAGAATCTTGAGAAACGAAATTGAATCTGGAAACCATGGGCTTGCTACCCCGATCCAGGAGAGAGAAACAAAAATGTATGTCCGAGTTTTATATTCAAAATACTTTGAAAGGATTTTTAACGCAATAATTATAGAAATAATAACAAAAATCAAGCTGAAACTTCCTTGTAGAAAATCTAATATTTCAAGCGCCATTTGAATTCAGTATTTTAGATTTAATTTTTTTTTATATATAGATTAAAGATATCTTTTTTGTAATATTTAAATTTTTACTTAAATGTAATAAATATATAATATTAATACAATTCGGTAATAATTAAAATCATGAAAAGCAATTTAAAAAGAATCGAGAATATTATTACATTGGAGGAATATATTAATAATAAAGAGAAATACATACATCTTTTTGAAGTTCAGCTCCCTCCCGCTGATTTAAAACTATTTAAACCTCGACTGAATTTTGAAATGGGAAACCCCCTTATCGGTGATCTCAGATTAGATTTGGAGAAGGAAAACATGCTTGAGATACATCCTTTTCCAGAATGGGTCGTCCAACTTAAATCACCAGAAAAAGTTAAAAGTATACCTTATTTAATAGTTCCTAATTTTTCATTATCGCTTGTTAAAACACTTGCAAGGAAAAATTTTGAAAAGAAATTAAAGTTAATGGAGCAAAAAATCGATAAATTAACGATAGACGATTTAATTGCCTTTAAGTACGAGATTGGTATAAATATATTAGTTCCGGGATTTACCCCTCATTTTTTCATATCGTCAGAAATTAATAAAGAGAATGGAGAAGCTCCCCCATATCTACAAGTTTTTGAACCTAACATGGAAAAAATAACTCGCATTCTAAAGATAAAAACGACTTATTTTTTTAAACTGCCTTTTTCAGTCATGATTTAATTATTTTGATGTATTTTCTTAAACTCTTCATCTACTATTTTTCCAATAAAAATCTTATCAGTATAAGTCCCATCCTTTAATAAAACCGCAAATTTACATTTCCCCTCTATTTCATATCCCATCTTTTTTAATGATAACAAATCGCTAATTATCGTAAATATTTATAAAACTTCTATTAAGAATATTTTTATTCAAAAAAAATTTTAAATTAGCTCTTACGATTTATTTCAAAAAATTATATATGACTTCCTTTTTCAATTTTTCAATATGTTACTTTTCTAAATCTAAGATTTTTAAGAATTTCTCAGAAAAATACAGCTCAGCTCAGATTTTTTGCTATTTTAATAAGAAAATAAATTTTCACCTGTATAATCTTTTTTAAATAAGGAAAAGAACCTTTTAGTAAAATGACAAAATTTGCGTAAATATAAAGTTATATTTAGTAATAAATGATGAGGGGGGAAATGATTACACAATTCATTAAAGCTATTTAATTGTTTTTTCTTACAAACCCATAAATTAAAAAAAGTAATTAATTTTGTATTGTTGTATTGGTTTTCGATCAGAAATTTTAAATACCCTTTAAGATCCAAAGCTTTTCAAAAAAAAGAAGAAAGAGAGAGATTAATTTGATATAAATTTTCGAAATCATATATTTTTTGATCTTATCGTGATTAATTTAAAAATAATAAGAATGTTATCCTTTTCAAATTATCTCATAATTCATGTATGAATGAGATGTTTCTAACTTTTCGGTTAATAATTTTAAATGAGTAATGTATTGGTTAAAAGAGATCTCTTTAACATGATATCTTTTTACTAATTTTTTTAGAATGTAATAAGGAAAAAATTTTATAAATCGAATATCTGAAAAGAGGTAAACACGACCTTTAGCCTCAAAAATGAGTTTTTTTTCCAGAAGTTCGCTAAAAAGCCCCTCTCTGTTATTTAAAACGTATAAACATTCGTTTACAGATAAATTCTTTTCTCTTAATGTTTTTAATAAGGAATGGATATCTTTATTAATTAAAAAGTTAATAATGGATTTATTTTCAATTTCACGAATCCTATCGTAATTAAAATAAAAATTTGACAATTCTTTCTTATATTTCTCAAATATTTCTACGGCTTCTTTATCATTAAAAGAAATATGAGATTTATTTGGAGGGACTCTAACATATGAAACATCATTCATTAAAAAATAACATTCTTTACTTCCCGGTATATTCTTCTTTAGAATTAATTTTTCACGGATAAATGACATTAATAACAAATCAAGATTAATTGTTGAAAATCCATGATCATTCCTTAAAGTATTAATTAATTCTAATTTAGAGATTACTCCATTTCGCAATATCTGTAGAATTGTAGATTTAATTTTATCTTGTAAAAAATTCATTAAAATCTCTTCTTTATCCAATTTTGAATAATTCTTTATCGTATTGAAAGCTTCAGAGATAGCTCGAGTGATCTTGTTTGTATTAATTAATTCAATTAAATTCTTACTAATAATTGCCAAGATATCTGAATAATCGTTCTCAATTGTATCTTTTTTATCATGAATTAATATTAAATAGTAAATTTCACCTTCAAATTTTTGGATTATGGAAATAAAAAGATTTTTATTATCATCATCTTCGGGAATAAATTCAATCATGGAATTATCCTGATTTAACTCGTGTTTGGCCCATATTTTCAAAAATAAATCTTTTATTGGAAATTTCTTTTCTGGAGGGTATTGGATTATGAATTCTGGACCCGTACTTCTGTTCCAATGGACAATAATTATTCTTTTCATAGTTTTGGGCTTAAAATTTATTTTGGCAGTTCAAATTAATTTTCCTTTTTATTCAATATTGTTTTTTCAGGAGCTAATGCAAAATATTTAGGTTTAAAATGCTTTGTTAATATAGGCTCGAGCCGATTAAACCATAATTCCTTGTCAATATAATTAAGATCATGTATTTCTTCGGAGTATAATTTTTCAATATCTTGGATAAAATCAGAAATTTTTCTTCTTAGAACCAGGAGTTCTTCAGAAATTAGAAGAGCGATTATTATTTTTTTTTCCGTTGTATATCCAAATAAGATTTTTTTGCCTCCGTGGTCTATGACTCTAAGAAGCTGTTTCTCTTTTGTAATTTCTTGTAACATGCATATTAATCCGATAAAGCCCCCACTAACTAATTCTGACTCTGCTAACCCCTCTTTAAGGTTAGTAAAGGAATACTCGTACAATAACATTCCTGAATCGTGAATGGCATATAGATGAATCAAGTTATCTGACCAATTTTGTTCCTTAGAAGAAATCATTTCTTTAGAATTAACTAAGAAGAATAAACTTATGATTGAAGCAAAATTTATTACACCAATAAGAAGCATTCCTGCAATAAACTCATCGACTAATGCTTGAATTATAATAAATTTAATATAAATACCTAAAATTACACAGAGAATATTTATAAAATAAGTTAAACCTAAAATTCTACCCAAATGATCTTTTAGAGCAATATCTGTCATTAGAAGAGGTATTGACATGAAATTTGCTAAAAGAGCAATAATTGCAATAGCAATAGAAAAAAATTCAATTTTAAGGTCAAATAATTTAATAAAATTAACAATTGAGATTACAAATATAATATTTGAAAATAAAGCCTTACGTCCTGAAAAATCAAATATTAATCCAATGATAAGACATGTTCCTAATGTAAATATTAATCCAACGATAAGAACTGTTATTAATGTAAATTCTTTAATTATAAAATAATCGTGACTCAAAATCTCATCAATAGGAAACATTAAACCTATTGTTAACGAGAAAAAACTAAGTAAAATAATACTTTTTATTATATCAAGCTTAATTTCCATCTTAATTCCTTCTTTTTTAATACCTTTATAATACTCTTTCTTTTCTTGATTTTTATAAAAATAATAAAATGAAAATGTAAATATTAAAATAGATATAAAGAAGAAAAAATTCTTGGATATTAATAATAAAATGATTCCAATGCTTATACTTAACATTATTATTAAAAAAGAAAAAACTCTTCCTCTATCCAGAATAGTAGTCCAATCAACATAAAATGTTAAAAATAAAATAAACAATAACCCCGCAATAAAAGAATTTCCTACGAATAAAATGCTTGGAATTATAACTCCAGTTTGATAAAAAAATCCAAGATGACTAATAGTTATTATAGCTGAAACTATTATTAATAGAAAAAGCAATTGATATCTTTTTCCTTTGCTTCTATCAATTAAAAAACCGCCCGAGATTAATCCCAGTAGAACCCCTATTATAATAAAAATATTAAATGTTAAATTAAAGCGATTTTCACTTATTTCAAAGCTAAGAAATATATCTATTATTAAAATCATGGAAATACATAAAGAAATTAAAAAAAGCGTAAAAAATTGGCTTTTAGTGATTTCTATTCCTTTAAATAATCCATTGTAAGTCTTTTCAGCATGTTTAGCGAAAAAATCTCTATAAGTTCTTTCAAAGAATTCTTTCTTGTTTTTTTTTAATTTCTCAGAATAATCTGAATCTAAATTTTTTTTTTGCATTCCAATTTTAACGTTAATAAAATATCTCTGTTTTTAATAATATAAAATGAGTAAAATAAATAATTAAGTATTGATATTTTAAAAAACAAATTAATAAAAAAATTGACCTTCCTAAAAAAAATCGGGATACTTCCTTTGAATATTTGCTAACATTAATTCCAACAAATTGCTCAATTTTTCATTTTTAAAAAAATTTTTATTTTTTTTAACACTATAAAAAATCTCTTTAGCGATCTTCTTATCTAATTCAGTATATTTACCTTTTTTATTAAAAAACAATATATCGAATTCTAATTCTAACCAACTAAGCTCTTCTTTAAAGCTCTTTTCTAAAATACTCGTGTAATCTCCGCTACTCATTTTTATATATCCTCTTAAAAATGTTTAATGCTTATGATATAAAAGATTATTCGATTATTTAAAATTACTTTATTAAGTAAAAGTATTTGTTATTAACACATACAAAAGTTTTTATTAAAATTTTATTAGTTTTTTTGAACGGAAATAAAAGATTAAAATTAAATTTTCATGTCTGCTTTAATTAGGAATTTTTTCATCCACTTTGGCAAAATAAAGCCACCATAAAATTCAATTGAACTCGAAATTAGAATAAGTCTGACTATGATAAGAGTTATGGCAGTAAAAGGTATTGTAGCATCCAGTATTGCTCCAATAGCAAATGAAGGAAACGCCAGGAGGAGCATTTTTCCTTTCAATTTTATTTCAGGATCATCAGATTTAAAAGTTTCTCGGCCAAACAAAATCCCAGTAATTAATATAATTAACATGATTGAAATCAGATAAATTGTTAAGATGATATTATTGCTCTGTGTATCGACAGGGGAAACTTTCTCTCCAATTAATATTGGATCTGTAAATAGGAGATAAAACAAATACGTTTCAAAAGCTAAAGTAATAATGCTAAAAACTATTAGAATTACTTTTTGTTTTTCCTTATATAAAAACTCAGTAAATGCGTATAACCAGAATAATACAAGGGCAGGAGACCAAATAAAATTTATTAAAATATAAAGTTCATAAGAAAGACCTTCATTTCCCATGATAAGAGCAATTAAAAAACTTACGCTGCTTCCATACCAGCCTGAAAATAAAAATATCCACGTGAATCCTACGAAAAAAAAGATTTTATCCTTATATTCAAAATAATTAAGCACTATTTTTATCCCTACAAAAATAGAAATTACTACAATAATAACGCTAAATGTCCCATTAATGATATCTATTTCTTCTAACGGCATAGTTAAGAGATATTTGATTTAATTTTTAATTTATTAATTTAATAAATAATGTTTTTCTTTATTAAATTTCTAATTTTCAAGAAAAAAAACAATGGGAAACTTATATTTTTTTTAAAAGCTGTCTTGAAATAATTTTTGAAAGTTCCCAGATAGATTGCGTGTTATTTGATTTAATTGCGTTATTAAGTCTCGTGTAGAATTCACTTGAAGTTAATCGATTATTATCCACGAATTTAATTTCTTTAAAAATTTTTTCTTTTTTATTCATATTATAAGAGTTAAAATCCTAAGTTATAAAAGAAAATGATATCATGGTATCATGTTTAGTTGATTAAAAAGAAAACCATGAGATATAAAATTAAGTTGTATTCTTAGGAGGAAGAATTTGGTTTATTAGAAATATTAAAAATAACCACTAAACTAATTGATACTATATAATTTATATTCTAACAAAAAAAAAGCTTAAAAAAAAAATTTAAAACAAAAAAGAGGTATAAATTGTGAAAAAATACAACGATATCTTACCAAAATCTGCAAATAACGATTATAAGGGTTATAATATTGCCAAATACGTCTTTTTGGTCATTATTTTCGTTACTATCGGCAGGAGTTGCATTCATCTCCTCGCGCCTGATGGAGGGGCAGGTACAATTGCGGGAATGGATACATCAGGTGCAACGGGTCAAAATTTGATAACCATCTTTGCACTATGGGGGCAATCCCAATTGCTCATTGGTTTATTCTTTATAATTGTCTATTTACGTTATAAAAACTTGATCAGCTTTTGTTATATCATTCTATTAATCGAGTATGCTGGAAGGATTATCATCGGCGGGTTTTTCAAACCAGGCATTACCACGCATGCACCACTTGGTGCTTTTTTTAATATTATCATGGTTCCTCTTTCAATTATCATGTTTATCTTGTCAATAATGATTCCAAAAGAGTCTGATAATTGATTTTTTTTAAAAATTTATAATTCTTTATAACTTTTAATCAATAGTTAAAACAAAATTTATATTTGAAATAAAAACATTAAAACAATTTTCATTAGGAGAAATTGTAAGGAGGAGTAAAGAAAATTCGCTTACTTGAATACGAAAGTAAAGAAATCTTCCGTAGATTTAATATTCCATCTTGTAAAAGTCTTTTGATTTTTAAAGGAGATGATATTAAAAAAGAAATAGATCAATTTTCATTTCCAGCGATAATTAAATCTCAAATCGCCATTGGAAGTAGAAAAAAGGCGGGTTTAATAAAAGTTGCGAAAGATAAAAACGAGGCCTTTTTATTATGTGAAGAATTTTTTAAGAAAGAAGTTGAAGGTCTCCAAGTTGAGGCAATTCTAATTGAAGAATTAGTAAAAATTCAACACGAATATTACTGCTCTATTGCGCTTGATGCTTCTGGCAGACAATTTATTCTAATTACTAGTAAAGAAGGGGGTATTGATATTGAGGAGGTTGCTATTACCCGACCTCAATCAATCATTAAAGAAAGTTTCTCACTTACTCGGGGATTAAGTCATGATATTGCGAAAAAAGTAGCCAAACAATTAGGGTTTTCTAATCCAGAGATCAGAGATTCAATTACGGATATTTTCCTTAAAATGTGGGAAATAACAAAAACAAATGAAGCATTACTAGTTGAAATTAATCCATTAGTTCTTACTCCATCTGGGCTCATTGCTGTTGATGGTAAAATGATTTTAGATGATAATGCTGCTTTTCGTCAACCTGTCGTTCAAGAATTGTTAAATAAAAAATTATCTGATTTAGAAAAAATTGCTATAGATGCTGGTTTTTCATTCGTTGAATTAAATGGAGACATTGGAATTTTAGCAAATGGAGCAGGTTTGACAATGGCACTTTTAGACGTGTTATCTCAACTTGGATTAAAGCCGGCCAATTTCTTAGATCTTGGAGGAGGAGCTAGTAAAGCTCGAGTGTATAAGGCTCTCAAATTACTTTTTAAAATTAAACCGAAATGCATATTAATTAATATATTTGGAGGCATAACACGGTGTGATATAGTAGCTGAAGCAATAATTCAGGCGTTAAACGATTTTACAAATAACCCGCCCATGGTTATTAGGTTAACCGGAACTAAAGAGACAGAAGGAATAAAATTGCTTGAAAAAGCGGGCATTAATGCTTCTCAAGATATAATGGATGCGATAGAGAAAGTTAAAATTATACTAAGTTGATTTATTTAAAAGGTGATGAAAATTTATATTGGAAAGGAATCTAAAGTAGTTGTTCAGGGTATTACTGGAAACCAAGGTACATTTCACACTCGACTAATGCTAGATTATGGTACAAATATTGTTGCCGGAGTTTCCCCGAATAAAGGAGGGCAAGAAGTTCACGGTATCCCAGTCCATGATAGCGTGAAAGAAGCTATAGAAGAACATGGTGCTGATACAAGTATTATTTTTGTTCCTGCTAAGTTCGCACATGAAGCTATTATAGAAAGTTTAAACTCAGGTATTAAGCTCACTTGTATTATTACTGAAGGCATGCCTATTTTTGATATGGTTCGATTAGTAGAAAAATCTAAAGAAAAAGAACTACATCTTATAGGTCCAAACTCTCCAGGAATGCTAATACCAGATAAAATTAAATTAGGAATCATGCCAAGCGATATGTGTCATTTTGGAAATGTAGCTATAATATCTAAAAGTGGCACTCTCTCGTATGAAATTATTAAAGCTATAGGAAATGCGAGCATTGGTGTTTCAGCTTTTATTGGAATTGGAGGCGATCCCGTCCGTGGAACGACCATGGTTGAAGCTGTTGAATATTACTCGAAAGATTCAAATACTAAAATCATTGTACTTATTGGAGAAATTGGAGGCGAAGAAGAGGAAAAAACGGCTGTATTCATAAAGAACCACGTATCCAAACCCGTTGTTGCCTATATAGCAGGTAAGAGCGCTCCAGAAGGAAAGAGGATGGGACATGCGGGTGCACTTATTTCCGGTAATTTTGGTACCGCGCAGGGTAAATTAAAAGCTTTAAAAAAAGCAGGAGCGTTAATTGCAGAAACACCTTGGGATATACCCCGTGTAATTAACAATGTGCTCTAAGCATGTTTAATCATGTTTATTCACTACATTAAATTTTTGGATTTTTATCTTTAGGAAAAAAAGAGCCTTTTACTTCCTTCAACTCTTCACCTGTAAAAGGTGAAACCCCCTCAAAAAGGTTATCCTCAATTTCAAGAGGATGAATCTTTCGCCTAATCAAGATTAATTTATCATCGTTTAATTCTAACTCAACTAAGCTGTTATCGTCTAATTTCAACTTATCTCTCCATTCCTTAGGAATTATAATTCTACCATTTGAAGAGACTTTTTGAATTACTTTTTCAGTCATTAAACAAACCATTCATTTTAATTTTAAATGTAACATAAAAGTGTTTTTAGTTTAAATTTCCGTTATTCTTTATTAATCGCCTTTCTTTTTTTCCCAATATTTACTTATAATGTAATAAGCAGCAAACATGACTACCAAAACTGATAAAATGATTAATAGGACATTATTGAAAAACGCAGCTTGAATTTCAATTTGGGACATTGGTAATTCGCTAAAAATAATGGGAGGATTAATCCCTAAACTAGCACCTAACCACGAATAGAAAAAAGCCCTCGGAATTGAGCCTATTAAAGTACCTAATGAGTATTTCTTCACATCCATGTCCACTAGACCTGACGCGTAAGAGATGGGATCAAAAGCAACGAATGGTAAAAATCTCGCAACAATTATTGCTCCTGTACCATACTTTTGAATCAAATCGTCCGCCATTTTTAACGCACTTTTACCTACAAATTTTTCTGCTAGGGGGCGCCCACCTTTTTTACTTATATAAAAACATAACAGACCAGCCGCCATTGAGCCAATTATTCCCATTATTCCCCCCATGAACCAACCCCAGATCATCCCGGTTGCCAACAGAACGATCTCTGAAGGAATAGGAACTAAAAGCCCTTGAATTGCCATTATTGCGATAAAAAGAAAAATACCCATAAATCCTAATAAAAAAATCGGATTAATAAACCACTCAACAACTAATTGGTATAAAAAGATTTCGTCAATAAAATACATGTAATAAAGTAACCCGAGAGAGACCACGAACAAAACTATAAAAAAAGCGATATATAAAATGGTTTTTTTTGTATATTTAGAAAAATCAAAAAGATTTTTAAAATATTTTTTTAATTTAATCGAAAAGGATTCCTTTTCTTTTTCAAGTTTAATATTTTGTGTTTCATTCATCTTAATCAAATCAAAACATGGAGTAAAAATTAAGTAATATTATTTTTTATATATTTTTTATCTTTTTTCCTTAAGACAAAGACAATGACCTTCTTATTTATTTTATATTAACAAGAGTTTTATAAATTTGAAATACTATTTAGATATTGATGAATTATGAATACGAGTAACAGTATAAATATTAAAGACGAAGTAATTAAACTGATAAAAGATCTACCTGAAGACACAACTTTAGAAGACATTCAATACCATCTTTTTGTAAAACAAAAGCTCCTAATAGCTGAAAGCCAAATCAGTGAGGGGAAAACTTACCCTCGTGATAAAGTAATGGAACGGGCAAGGAATAAATGGTTCAAATAGAGTGGACTGAAAAATTATTTTTTTTATGTTCTACAAAAAATTTCTAAGAAAAAAATGAAAAAACCGTTAATTTTTGGTCATAGAGGGGCAATGGGTTATTCTATTGAAAATACAATTTCAAGTTTTAAAAAAGCACTTGAAATGGGAGTTGATGGAATAGAAACTGACATTAGGCTAACAAAAGATAAAAAATTGATTTGTTTTCACGATACAGGTTTTTATACCGGACCAATTTGGCATAAAGTAAGAAAATTAACGCTTACACAACTTAAGAGTATTAAATTTAAAGATAATCGAGAAATTCCAACGCTCAACGAGCTCTTTATCGTTTTTAAAGAAATGGCAAATAATTTGCGATATAGTTTTGATATTGAGAATAAAAAGGTAGGATTGAGGGTTATTAATCTTGCAAAGAAATATTTAATTTTCAATAATATCGAAATTACCGATACTAGAACGAGAGTTTTATCATATTTAAGGGAACAAAGTAAAGAAATAAAGTTAATTCACACAATTCCTCATAATATTATAAAAATTAATAGTAAGACGATAAATTTCGATATATTAAAAGAGCTTAACATTCAAGTCGTAAATGTGAAGGATAAGAGCGCAACATTAGAAGTATTTAAATTTTTAGTTGATAATGGCTTTAAATGCTATGTCTGGGGTGTAAATAAAAAATACCGAATGAAAAAAATATTAAATTTGAAATATAAAGACGAAATAGTAGAGGCACTTTATACGGATTATCCGGATATACTTATTGATTTAAAAAATGAAATGAGTAGATGAACTACTACTGACTAAATTCAGTAGTTTCCTACGAGTTCGCACCCACTTTCATAGTGGGCTTGACTGTATGTCGTAAAAAACCGTTCCACTCTTGTAAGAACAGTTCCTCGTTCATTGAGGGTTGATGCGATAGGAACTCAAACTCTCCGAATTCTTTCATTTTCAAGAACTTGACCATGATGTTCACGGCAGAGTTCAGATCTCGGTCAATCTGATTTCCACAGTCGCAAATGATAATTCTCTCGTAGATGGTTCTTTTTGAGAGTTTTCCACAAATACAACACGCTTTCGTTGTCTTTTCCTCGCCAATTCTTATTACTCTTTTACCCAACCTTTCGGCTTTATAGGTTAAGAACTGAGCAAATCGAGACATGAAACCCGTGTTATGAACGGAATGATGTAAAGTTTTTTGAGCCTTGGTTTTCCTTGCGTTCCCCGTTCCTTTCTTCTTCTTAGTCATTTCTTTAACAGCCAAATCTCCGATGATGAGCGTGTTCGCCTTGGTGTTCTCAACTATTTGGTTTGAAAGCCAATGTTGGTAATCTTTAAGCTGATGAGCTCGTTTTCGGATCATCTTTTTCATTTTCGCATCAAGCCATTTCCACCGTTTGCTTTTCTTCTTGCAATGATCTCGTTTTGACTGCACTTCTTCGATTTTTTTTTTCCAATACAGGTCTGCTCGTTTATGCTTGAATGAAATGAACTTTCCGTGAATATTTACGCCGGCAGTTTTTGAAACTCCCATATCAAATGCTTGGTATAGCTCATTATCCTTGTATTTGGGAGCGCCAATCTCGTATGTGAACGAGAGAAACCATCGGTCTTGCGAATCGCGAAAAATTTCCACTTGCTTGATTTTCTCTTTCAGGAGGTGCAGTTCTTCCGGGAGCTTAAACGATAAACCCAGTTTAGAGGGATGCTTGTGAGAAAATGTGATGACCGAACTTGCAATCTTGAAACCAGATTGGTTATAGCAGAGCGTTGTGAAGTATTTCTTACCCTTGAATCGTGGTGGTCGTGCACTCTTGTCGTCTTTTTTCCGGAGAGCAAAAAACGACTTGTAATTTGCGTCAAGCTTTTTTAAGGTCATTTGAAGCACTTTTGAATAGACCCACTTGTATTCCGGATATTTCTCCTTGATGTTCGGCAATTGATTTTGTTGTTCCTTGTAGTTAATGTATTTTCGGCCTTTCTTCGGCTTATTCTTGTTTTCTTTCCAATTTTCAATCCGTTCATCTAGCGCAAAGTTATAAATGAGGCGGTTTTTTTCCGATAAGATCCACATCAGTTCAAGTTGCGAATCGGTTGGAAACACGTGAATTTTTTGCGCTAGATTCATGTAATACGATAAGATTTCAATAGATATTAAGACATTAGAGCGCGCTGATTTAATGATTTCTCGTTCTTAACCACTTACTAAAGAGAAGTGGATTTCTTTTCTATGTTAAAATTTAATAATTTATAATTATAAACTATATATAAAAGTATTAATGGAAAACATGTTAAAAAAAAAATTAAAATTAAAATTAAACCAATTTATTACAAAACGATTAATTATCGTCGTAATTCCATGGATATTATTAGCGGTAATATTTGGAATGTCTGATTTAGAGATTTCTAAAGCAGTTATTAACGAAATTAATCTTGTATGGGGTACTTTTGGAGCGAACTATGGAGCCGCCCCTGGATACGGATTGATTGGTATATCTATTGCTGTACTAGCGGGATGCCTTCATGGTTATTCGAAAAAGCAAAAAATCCCTGCTCTTATTATTATATTCATTGGTATAATGATTTTTTTAATAGGAATTGTTGATAACGATCAAGAATGGATGATTAATGGAGCCAGCCTCGCCATTTCTTTAACAATTTTTGTTGTTATAACGTTAAATAAGGATTATAACGAATACAAAACAATTTCTATCGCAATTTTTGTTTTAGCCATATTAAATCCCTTAATTATTACTCAAATAACAAATATATCATGTGGTAGAGTTAGTTTTAATAATCTCGCTTCAAATTACTCTAACTACACTCCTTGGTTTTTACCTCCCGGTATTAGTTTGGAACACCATTCGTTTATTTCAGGTGCCGCGGCAATGGGTTGGATGCTTTTACCGTTATTAATAATTGTTAAAGATCGAGAAATGAAAGACCCTATTAGAATTATAGTTACTGTGCTCGTCATTGGCTGGGGCTCATTTGTAA
Organism: Promethearchaeota archaeon; assembly: GCA_030610785.1. Taxonomy (GTDB): domain Archaea; phylum Asgardarchaeota; class Lokiarchaeia; order Sigyniarchaeales; family SOKP01; genus JAUWRB01. Next base: position 14,949 of record JAUWRB010000058.1, read on the forward strand.
CATTATCTCTAATTGTTATTGGTGTTAATTACGCCTCAGATGTTCTTTTTTCAACGGGAATAGCTTTTTGTATTACTTTAATGTGTAATGAAAAGTTATTTGTTAACAGACAATAATATATTGTAAGATTTCCTCAATTTATTATAAAATAATATTTCGAAAATTTTGAGAACGAAAATAAATGAAAATTTTAGAAAAGTTGAAATGGTCTATTATTACAAAATTATTATTATTAGTAATTATTCCTTGGATAATACTAGCTATAATCTTT
>JAUWRB010000082.1 GCA_030610785.1 Promethearchaeota archaeon
AAAAAATGCCCATTTTTTTATTTAATTTTCTTTTCGTTCAATTCTATTTCTTTTATTAATTCTTCAAAGGCCAGCGAATTATTTAATTCAACAACAACGTTAAAAAATTTCTCGCTATTACCTGATATTAGTCTCATTAAAATTAAAATAAAAACAAGATTAACAAAAAAGATAAAGTACAGGTATAAAAAAGCAAGGGAAAAAAAATTTTCTTCCAGGACCAGGAAAGATATTAACAATCCAAGAATAAAAATTAAAAGAAATAGGGCAAAAAACGATTTAATTAATAGTTTTAAAACGTGTTTATGATAAAGATGTTTTACAATCAATTCAAAACAATCTACATTTTTTTTCGCTTTAAAATTGAATCTCATTAAACGAACCTTAGTTTTTTTTCCCATGGTCTATTACAACTTTTGTAATTGATTTTTTTCTTTTCACGTGGATCAAATGAAAGGGTTCTCCACAATGAGGGCATTTAAATGTTTCTTTTATTTTATCTAAAGGCACCAAATAATATTTTTTTACGGTCTAATAATTTTTTTAAAAAATTCATTTTTTATCCTCTTTTTAAATGTTCTTTCTATATTTTGGATCCCTGATTTCTACTCCCCAATCCCTCAAGCGAGAGCGAACTGTATAAGGACTAACATAATATTGATATTCTCCTTTTCCAAACCCATTAGGGCATTCTTTTTTGAACCAATCTGGATAATCTTTTAGATCTTCTGCGAAGATCATTTTTGAGATGCGAAGAAATCCATTTCCTTGATAATACCATTTTATCATTCTTTTTTTTAATATTTCAGGTATGATTTTTCTTGGTCTCCCAAATTTTTCTGGGTGTTTTTTGTATTCCCTTTCTCTAGCATATTTTAATCGTTCTTTAATATCTTCTGCTTGGTATTCTACCAATGCTGCCATGTTTGTATAGATAAGTTTGCCTTCTTTTGTTGAAGTGTCGATATTAAGATTAATCATGATAAGTTGCTTATCTAATTTTTGAACCACTTCTTTATCAAACTTCTGAAGTTCGAAAGAATCTCTTCCTAATCTCGATAGATTTCTTACAATAACTCCTCCAACATTAGAGTTATTTGCTAAAAAAGAGGCCATTTCTTTATATGCTTTTCTTTCGTCATCAAATCCTGATTGACCATCATCTTCAAACCATTTCACAATTTCATATTCAGGGTGGCGTTCCACCCAACTATTAATTATCTCTCTTTGTTGCTCGATGGTTCCTTCATTTTTTTGTTTGGCAGTTGATACCCGGGAATAGGCTACAATATTTTTTTTATTATTTTTTTGTTCCTGAGGTTGCATTTTTTCTTTAAGGTTTTTTATATCGTTTGAAAATATTCTGAGTTTTCTATTAATATTGTTTGGAAAGTTTCAGATAAAAAAATTAATAGTAAAATTGAAAGATTCCAATCAATAATTTTCATTAATAATAGTCAATCTATTTATATTTATTAATTAATCGCCAAGCAATTATTTTTAGATTAACATCCAAAAACATGTAAAAAATGATATTTTGTTTATGGTTAAATAGAAAACCTTATAAATATAAACTTATATTTCCATCTTAATAATTGAAAAATTTATTGATAAAAAACGTGAAAAAAATGGGAAAATTGAACATGGATATACCAGACGAGTTAGATAAACAATTTCGAGAAGCTGTATTTAACCGTTTTGGCATGAAAAAAGGCAATTTAACTATTGCTATTGAAGAAGCATTAACAGAATGGATAAATAAAAAAAATAGAGAGAATAAAAATGGTAAAAAAACCTGAAACAAAAGTATATTTATTCCACGAGATCTCTTCGTATCTTCCATTAATAGAAGGAGAGGAATTTAACGCGTTAGTAGAGGATATTAGACAATTCGGACAAATTGAACCCGCAGTTCTTTTAAATGGAACCCTTCTTGATGGGCGAAATAGATATAGGGCATGTAAACAGATAGGAATTGAATTAAAAGTAAGAGAATGGAAACCTAGCGAATCAACAGGTATGTCTCCCCTACAATATGTTATTAGTGAAAATATCATGAGAAGGCATTTAAATACTGCTCAAAAAGCGGAGATTGGGATGTTATTATATGATGAGGTTGAAAAACAAGTACAAGAGGAAAGAGATAAAAAAAAAAGTGAAACAATGAAAGAAAAATTTGAAAAAGGAGCGTTAGCAGGAAGAAAAGGAGAGGGAAGGGGGATAAAAATATTAAGTTCTTTCGCAAAAAAAAAAGAACTTAATATTGAAGATACCACGGCTTATAAAGTTGCTAAAAAAGTAAGAGTTAAAACTGGTACAATAAACAGAGTTAAGAGAATCAAAGGGGCATCAAAAACAATTCCTCGTCTGAAACCATTTTATTCATTCCTCCTTGACATTATTCTTTTTTGTATTTATATAATAATTTAATTATATAAAACTATTAACTTTTTTCATCGACAAAATTATTAAATCAAAATAATCAAAATAATTTTTTTCTCTGGATCCAATCTAAGGAACTGGAACTTAATATCCTTTTTTTCTATTCCGAATATTAATTAGTACAACTCTCTCGAGATTATTTTTATTACAAAACGAGCATTTTAATTTTTGTGAATATTTTCCAAAACATTCTTTACAATACGCAAAATGGATGCGATAATCTCCTTTTCTATATTTTTTGTAAGCCTTATGAGGTCCCTCTTTATAATATTCGTATTGAGAAGCCCGTTCATGGGTCATTTCCTCGAAGTCTTTCATTATCGATTCAATGAACTTTCCATGGAGTCTGAGTTTTTTTACCTTTCGTTTAAAGGTATCTGTGCTAACGATAATCATGAAGCGTTCAGATCTCTATCGTGAAAAATAACATTTCCAGTTCGAACATCGTTTATAGCATTCTGAAATTCGGCTCTTAGTTCTGGGTCCAAAAGAATTTCAATAGTGTCGTACCAATCATCATCGAGTTCAAATTTCAATGCAGGAGAGCGAGTTTCCAAGGGGTCGATTATAATTTCTTTCATTTTATAGTCTCTCATTCTCTTTTGTTTCATGCCGGTTTTTTTAAGAGAATAAACGTGTTTTTTTAAAGCTTTCCCGTTATAATCTATAAAATGAGCAACGAGGTTATCGAAATAATCAAGAATAATCCTATTTTCATCGAGTAATTCTTGGATATCGTTAAGAAACAAACGGGTTACTTTGTTTGCAGAATATAAATTATAAAAAGCGTCGTATTCGTCGTAATAAATAAGGTCCTGCCGGAGGAAACCATTTTTAGCAAGAGCTTTTAAATCTTGACACACCTCCTTATTAAAAGGTCCGTAATTATCCCTATGCATTTTGTAAAGGGGCCCTATCATTTCTTTTTGAAATAAGATATCCTCATATAAATAAAACATTTTAACAACAAACATGTTTCCTCTGGCCCGAATGCGATCAATAAGATATAAATTCAAAATCAAATTCTCGTAAGGGATTCTCTTAGCCATTTCTTTATCTCACCTCTAATTAATAAAAAAAAGATCTTTAAAATATCGTCACTGTGACGACATTTAATATTATAATAGAATTTTTGATTTAAAAAACTTAACCGTGTTCTTTTTTTCTAATTTTTAAATTTAATAAATTTATCTCAACAGACAAAATAAAAAAAACTTTATTTTTTATTTCCAATCACCCCTCCCCCTCCCTCAAGAACATTAATCCTTAATGCTGGTTTTCTGATTTAGTAATAATTTAAATAAGTTCTTACATGTTTGTAAAATGGAATCAATATTCATTAAAAAATACAAGAATTACTAAATTTAATATTATAAACACTGAAAATAATCAAAAAATAGATGTTTAAATAAATAATTTTAGATATAATATTACGGAATTACTTTCAACGAGGTCAGTAAAATCACTTCAATTAAAAGAAACATTCTTCCATTGAAAAGAATAAAAGAAATAAATCAGAAAATCATTACCGACCCCGATTTAAATAGCTTGAATAAAAGGAGGTGAAAATAATTAACGAAAAAGTTAATAACAACAACACGAAGATTAGGGAAATAGAGAAAATTCAATTATGTGATGAGACATGTAGATTTTTTAATGCAAGAGCAATCATGAAAGAAATAACGATTGAAAAAGAGTTATCTGATTTTTTGAATGAGGAAGCAAAGATTTTACAAGAGCAGTCTTTTAGAGATGCAATTTATTGAGTATTCGCTCAATCTTTTTCGTCTTTATCTTCAAATATTAACTCATAAGCTCTTTTTATACAATATCTTGCTACTTCAGTATTTACTTTCAGCCCTAAATGTTTCTTTATTTCTATAAAAAAATCATATAACGGTTGATCTTCGTCTGGTTTTAGTATCAACCGTATCATTAGTTCTTCATTATTTTCTTCTTTTTTCTTCACAATTAAATATTAAACTTCAATATAATTAAGTTTTTGGGTTGTCTATTCAATTTTGTCCTTTTTTATCCATTTTTACCCAAGAATTTAAATAGGAAAAAATTAAATATATTATAAAGAAATAAAAAATAATAAAAACGAATGAAAATGAATAAAAAAAAAGAAATCGAGCTTAGACTAATACTAAGACCCATAGATCCCCTATATGCTATATTCTCACAAATAAAAAAAGCTTCAGGTATTAAAAAAAATTCTGAGGTTTTGCGTTTTATCTTGAAACAAGTATCAAATATATCTTCTAAATCATTTGTTGAAAAACCATTATCTCAAGTAATATAAGGAGAGCGATAATATTGGTCGAGAAAAGTAAGGATATAAAAGAAGAAGGGGATTCCCCCTCGAAAAACGAAAGAATAGACATGATAATTAGCGAAGTCATGGCTGTTTTTGGAGAAATGATCTCTAACGATCCAGAAGTGCTCTGCGTCCAACTCTTAAGGTATCTCTGTTCCGCACATTCTTTTATAACGAAAAGTGGGTTATACGAAGCGTATGCAAAATGGGATGATACCCTCGAATCGCTTTCAAACAACCTCTACCAGAATTTTTTAAAAGAGAATATCCCCTCCATGGATATCATTAAAGATAAACCCAAAGAAAACATTCTTAATCATAATTAAAAGGAGTTGAAATCAAAAATGCGTGATGAATTTACACTTAAAGACTTAATAAATAAGGAAATAGATTGTATTACAGTTATTGAACCAATTCCTTATAATATGGAAGAATCAGGAGTATTTTTCCAAGATTTTGGTTTTATATATTGGTCAACAACTCAATTATATAGAGATTTTACCCTAAAAGGGTATAGAAAACTTCTCGATGACTTTAAAAGGAGCTATATATTTTCTATTAATTTAGATGACTTTGAAAAATACTTAAAAAGACTTGCTAATGAAAAAACAGAAGATAATATAAATGCGTTAAAAGCAGTTATGGAATCTTATTTGAATTTAACTTTATTTACAATATCTTTTGAAAGAAAAAATCTTTTCATTAGTACTTTCATCGATTCTTTAAAGCCAAAGCGTTTTCGTTATTGGTTTTATATTGGTACAATGGATTTAAATCGTAGAGAGATCACGGATAAATTCAACCAAGTTCTTGATCTTGCTGTCAAAAAGAAGTTAGGAAAAAAGAATTGTATTGTTATTAGGAGACAAAAAACAAAAACTTAAGGAGGTTTTAATTTGACAGAAAGCGAATCCATGCGTGGAGATGATTTTCCCCTTGTTTTTAGTAAAAAATTTGAAAATATAGCAATTCAATTCATAAAAAAAGAGAAGAAGATTTGGATTACTTCAAGTACAATTGCAAAGGGATTGGATATTCATAGAAAAAATGTGAATCGAATATATCATAATAATAGGGGGCTTCTAGACCCTTATACCTGCGTCATCAAAATCGAGGTCGAAGGTCAAAAACGAAATGTGCGTGTTTTTGATAAAATTGGTTTTATAGGAATATGCATGAGATCTAATTCTTCAAAAGCAGTCCCTTTTCAACAATGGGTCTTAAAAATTATAGATCATATTGAAGAAAAGGGCTATTATATTGAGAAACCAAAAAACATTTTTGATTTAATGAAAAAACAATCTGAAATGTTCATTAAATTCATTGAGGAAACCGAAAGACAAAGAGAAAAACTCAAGTTCATAGAATCGAAAGTAGAATCGTTTGAACAAAGATACGAAGAGGAGAAGGTAATAACACCTCAGACAAAAAAAAATATTAAGGATTTCGTTCACGATTGCACGAAGCAAACGGGAAAACATTGGGGTGGGTTTTGGCCTAAAATCTGGAAAAGATTCGGGATCACCACGACCGTGGATATATCCGAAAAATTAGGTCAAGAAATTTTGAGGTGGCTAAAAGAGAATAGAAGGGAATTTCTATATGGAGAAATCCAATATAAAAAATTGAGCTGATTTAAAAAATGGATTGGATATTAGATTGGACCACGAAAATAAACATGAGATACGTTAGATTTGCGATGAAATTTCAGTCTTTTTTTTCAACTTCTTCAAAAGTTATGTTATATAGCTTTTTGGGGTCTAGTATTTTATATTTTATAAATTTCCTTGGGATTATCACGATCACATCAGGTCCCATTAACGCTAATTTCTTTTCTTCTAAAACAATTGGTTCCTTTTCTCCCATTATAAATTATTATAATATTTTTCAAATATTAAGATTTTCTATAATTTGTTCTATAGAAAACTTTATAAAGAAAAATTGTTTCTTATTATCTATAGAAAAACTTATAAAAAAACTTATAGAGAAATGATAAAAAAATGATAAATTTAAAAAATAAAAAAATCGGAAAAATGGACGAGTACCATTATATCGGGATCCCTAAAGCTTATTTTGACGGAGGGGTATTATCAACGGACAAGCGATATGACATAACCATTATTGAAGCCGTTCCAATTAAATCGGAACAAAAAGAGGAGGAATAAAAAATGTCAAAAAAAATAGCTTGTTGTATTTGCCAGGGAACTAACGCCGTTAGCGACCAGGTTTTTGAGGTCGAATTTAAAGACGGCGAGAAAATAATTTATTGTTGCGTCTGCTTATCGGAAGGTCCACTGTCCGAAGTTCCCGAGGATATTAAAACGATTAAAAATATTACGGAGGGGAAAAAAAAGATGGTTGAAAAACAATGCGAATGGTGTGAAAGCACTTTTCATTTATCAAATAACGAACATCATCACGGAAAACCTGCATATTTTAGCGTTTCTCTCAGAAATAATTCGAAATTTGTTAAACATTTGAATCATTTCAACCACGTGGTATTGTGTGGCGATTGTCTACATGCTTGGATTCATCATCATGAGCCCATAGTTTTTGCGTATAAATTGATTAAAAATATTAGATGGGCAACTATAGAATTAAAAAAAAATGAAAAAGGCTTGTATTATGAAACTTCTTTTTCTCAATATTTTAACAGTGAGGTTCTTAACAAGAAAAAAGTTTCCTTTGATGATCTTGAAACTTTGATAAAATCTACAGAACATTTTATTGAAGAACAAACACGCACATGTGAGGCGAACTAAAAGGATGGCAGGTTCTTATCGAAAAATCCTTCGAATTCGATTCTACGGGATTTGTTCAAAATGTTTCGCTAGAGTTGATTTTAACGAGGATTTAATTAACAAGAGGGAAAAAATATCAAAAATGATCCCCTTCTCGGCTAAATCGGCTTCGGGGGTTATATTCTGTCCTGCTTGCAGTAGTTTTGAAATTATTGCTCATTACGAGTACGCAAACATGTACCGAAAACGGTGCGTGACTTGCGGAAAGATGTTCGAGGACGATAAGACGTGGAACTTTGAACACGAGTCGTGCATGGAGAATAGGATAAGAAAACTTAACAGATATGGAGAAATCGTAAAAAAACCAAAAATAGACCTCAGGGGCGAATAAAAAATGTCCAATATTGGAAATGCGATTGAAAACAAGACAATAAAATATTTTAGGAACATGATGTTAAACATCAAAACCAAAATGGTTATTAGATATTTAAAAGCCAAATTATCTGATGAGGCTGTTAGTGCAATTATCGAATACATGATACAAGCAAGGGATTTTTTGAACGATGAATTAAAACAAATAGGAGAGGCGATCTAAAAATGCAAAAAATAAACGAACAAACAATTAAAAGATTTTCAACTGAGATTCTAAAAAATATGCTCGAAATATTCGATTTATTGGGCGACGTGGATACACTTGAAAATTTTATAATGGAATTAACTGAAAAACAAAAAGAGAAATTGTACTCTCATAAGCTATTGCAAGAGTACGATTTACTCCCGTGAGGCAATCTAAAAATGGAAACATTACATCTATACGGTAATCGGATAGGAGTGATTAAATTTGAATGTTTACGACATAAAACCATTCACGAAGCATGTTTGAAGGTCGTAAACGGGAAAATGGAAACTACTTGCCCTATCTGTTCAAGAAGGTATGTAATGAACGAACAAAATAGGTTTTATTCTGATAGGCCATTACGAGTCATTGAAGTTAGCATGACAAGATTAGAAGAATTTATTAAAATGTATAACCAAGTGGAGGAGGCGATCTAAAAGGATGGAAGAAAGAATTAAAAAGATAGAAGAACTTGGCAAGAAAAACGAGAGATTTTTACTAACCTTAGTGAAAAGCATTAATCATATTCGAACTCGATTGGATAAAATAGAGGAGGAAGAACCTTAAATGGACACCTTATATAAATTCCTACTAAAGAAAGAGCTTGCCGATATTAAGAACCAGATCTTTAGGATTTATCAGATCCACACCATGACCGTGAACGGAAAAAAATCCGAAGAGACGGGAATGAACGATCCTTTGAGCGTAGAAGAGATCTCCGAAAACGACAAGATCGTGTTAAATAATCTTTTTGAGGTCAATAAACAATTAATTGAATTACACGATTCTATTGACAAGCGGGAGGCTTTTTAAAAATGCACGCTAAAGACACTAAAGAAATGGTTCTAGACGCATTACAGTCCTTGCACGATAATGCGATTAAAAATTCTTCTATTACTTATTTCACAATACAAGAAATTGCAGAAGAGATTGGAAGGTCTGCTTATCTAGTTAGGAAATGGGCTCATATATTGGAATCAGAAGGTCTAATAGAATTAATACAGAAACGGCCTCATTGTGCATACTTTTTAAAAATAAAAGGAACTAAACAAAAAGGGGAGGCGTTCTAAATAATGTCTGATTATATAAATGTAGATAAAATAATCCGTGAAACGCCTGAAGTATATTATTTAAATCATGATGATAAAGTTAAATACTTCATGGCGAGATTCAACGGTTCAAACCACGAAAATGCTTTTAAAAAAATAGGAGTGGATGGTAAAAATGTGTGAAATAATAGCAAAAGCTTATTGTTATAGGTGTAAAAAACCAATTTACCATGGAGTATGTACTATACCAATTGAAGGAAAAACTCGTAGTTGGAATCCTAAAACAAACAAATGGGACGGTATTAGATGTTATCATCCTGAATGTGCACCAAGAATAATTGATAATTTAATATTAATTAGAGATTAAAAAAAATAAAATAAAAATTACCCGGAGAAAAGAAAAATGGTTCAACAAAAAGATTATTTGCATTGGAACGTGATTGTAGTTCCCATGACGACAGGATTATTTTTAATTTTCTTTTTAATAATTCAATTCACAGGAGAGAGTTTTGGATTCTCTCCTAAAATTCGGTTTTTTTCATTGAGATGGCTCAACATGTACGAGTCCCTTTTAATGTTTGTTTTAATCATAGCGATATCGCAAATTATCGCTTTAAATGCAACTTTTTATTTAATTAAAAAAATGGAGGAAAATTAAATAATGTGTTTCATGAATCCTGGTCCTGGAGATGAACCTAACGACTCGAGCTCCGAGACCGAATTGGAAAATCTAGAAAAATTAAAAAAAGAGAACATGAAATTTAGGATAGAAATCAAGGAACTAAAAAAAAGATTAAAAGAACCAATTTAAAATAAAGAGGTTGAAAAAATAGTGGATAAAATAATTAATCTTAGCGCTGAAACATACGCTCTCGTCAAAGAATATTCGGAATTAAAAAACCATGAGGAGGAGAAATACAAAAAATACGAAGAGCGCCTTTTAGAACTTCTATTTAAAAGCGTTAACTTGGGCAAATACGAAAGCATTTCAGCAGAATTAGAAGAGGTGTACCCAACGACATTATGCTTAACGGGTACCTTTCTTAATGTGCGAGAAATTACTTTAAAATACTTGAGGGCATACGCTTATTCTCTTGATCTTTTGACTCTAGACGATGCAATTAACGATTGCATTAAAAAAGATAATCAGCAAGAAAAGACAACAAAAACCATGAACGCTCTCTATCAACATTTTCAAAAAAAGATAGAAAAAATGGAGGGAAAATAACGATGGGAAATAAATTAGTAAAGAAATGCGCCAATTGTCGCCATTTCATAAAAGAGAGGTTCTGTTTAGTTCGTAATTACGAGCCACCCATGAGTTATTCTTGTGAATTCTTCGAGTTAGAAAAAGAGATCAATATAAATCCAGGAATAAAAAAACAAATAGTTCAAGTAATTGAGCTAGAGGAATTAGTTCATGCGAATGCGTCCGTTAACAATAAACTCTGTTTAGCTTTCCAATCTCTCTTATCGGCTTTAAAAAAGCAAAGTTCAAAAGAACACGGAGAGCAACTGACTGAAATACAGAAAATTAAAGAGTACGGAGAGCAATTAACTGAAATACAAGAAACCTTAAATAAAACGATAGGAGGTAAGACGGAAAATGACTGAAAACGATCCAACAAAAATGATTTCAGTGGACTTGATAAAACACTCAAAGGATTTAGAATCGTTTTTATTCACGAAAATGAACGTGAAGACCGAAGCGTATGTAAAATTATTAATAATATGCTCGGACCTTAAAACGACCCCTGGCGCTCTTTTTGAGAACTTCGTTGAAGACTGTTATCAATATTTTCTAAAAAAGAAAGAAAGAAAAGAGGAGGTTCGTCAAAACGATTGATCTAGAGTTCATCAAAACGGTTTTTTTTATATCGCTAACATTTTTTGAAAGCAAGGAAATTTTTCAATATTACTTCAGGAAAAGAAAACAAAAAACGAGGCTCAAATACAAGAAAAGAATTAGAAAAAGAGTTAAATACGCCTAGAACAACAATTTACGACAATTTGATAAAATTACAAAAACGCGAAATAGTAGAAAGTTCTACGAAAAACACTGGCCAGATAGGTCGACCAAAAATCTACTGGAGTATAAAAACATGAAAAAAATTAAAAATATAACAAGAATGAAAAACATAACGATTAACATTCCTCATAACTACGAGGCAAACATTCAAAGATTAATCGAAATGAAATTAATACCAAATAGATCAGAAGCCGTCCGCACGGCAATTCGAGAATTTTTTCAAAGAGAATGCAATTCAAATTTAAAAATATTAAATTTTACAAAAAGCGGGAACTCGGGGGGATTAACGCTCCCTGGACCGAAACCATAAATCTACTAAAAAAAAGAAAAAAGGAGGAATAAAAAAGACCATGAAAATAATAACAATAAATTTACCCGAATCGTATATAGACGCAATAAGTATCTTAACTGATTTGGGACTATATGACTCTAGAAGCGATGCAATTCGAAAAGCGTTAGCAAAATTCCTGCCAAAAGAATTAACGTATAAAAATTCCCTCGAAATTGAGGAATTTAAGATGTTAATAACAAGTCGAGGTGTAATATCATAAAAATCTGTACAGTAAATGTGCCGGAATCGTATATTGACGCAATTAATAAATTAACCGGGGAAAATGGTTTATATCCATCGAGATCAGAACTCATTCGAGTTGCTGTAAGGGAATTTCTTTTGAGAGAACTCAAAATGGCCGAGAAAATGATAAATAAAACAAGTGAGAATAAATACAACGAGGAAGACGATTTTGACTCTGATAATTTCGTTCGAGTCCCTACAATGACTCGAAACAAAATGAACGAACCGATTCGGGAATTCACGACTTATAAAATAATCAAGAGGTTAGAATATTAAATGGCAAAAAAATCAAAAACAAAAGCAAAGGCTCCTGAAAAGCAGTTTACAATAAAAATGAACAATAACACGATTTTAAAAACGATTATTGAAACTTTAGCAGCT
>JAUWRB010000211.1 GCA_030610785.1 Promethearchaeota archaeon
AATGAATTTTTAAATGCCTTTAATTTGGAATCGATGGAAGTTACTGAAAAATTGGAAGACATGCGTTATGTTCGAAATATTGACCGAGGAAAAATTCAAGAAACTAAAATATTCGATACGAAACCAAAAGTAGAAAAAAAAGAAAAAAAGAAAGAGATACCATATTTTTCTCCCGCGTTACAAGATATTAGTAATGAACCGGTTAAATCCTCTATTTCATTAAGACCAATAAGACAAAAAGAACGACAAATGATTAAGCCCTCAATGATAACGCAAGCAATTGGACAGTCAGAAGAACAAGGAAAAAGAATTATGGAAAAAATTCTTAAAACTGAAGTTTCAGAAAACTATGAAAGACAAAATTTAGTCCTAGGACATGCTCTTTATGGAGCAGTCTCAAAAAATGTTCAAGTTTTTGGCGAAAATGTAGAAGCAACTGAATGGGAAGTTATAAAAAAGATACCTAAAAAAATAATTGAATTAGAGAATCATAAATTGAGAATCTATTGCGATATAAATAAAGGAATTGTAGAAGCCATGGAAATATTGAAAAAGAAAGAAGGAAAAAAGCAAGATACTAAAAAAATAAAACCAACTATTAATAAAACTCCTAAAAAAAAACCGAACAACCCTCAATAGATTTTAATTCTTGGACAGTTAAAGATTTAAAGAGCTATTGCGTAAAAAATAGCATAGAATTACCTGTTAGAGTTCTAAAGGCTGATATAATTAAACTCATTAAAGAATCCCTTGAAAATAATAGTAAACTCCAGGAGAAAAAGTCTCCCGGAACGCGACAATTGCCAAAAATTCCAAAGGCGGATTAAATTTAAAATAATCTTAATAAATTAAAAGTTTATAACGAGAAAAAAATTTTAAAATCTCTATTTATTTTCAGTAATTGATTTATAAAAAAGTGTAAAAACTAAATATTAAATTAATCGTCCATCTCGAAGATATCTTCTTTATCGTCCATACCAAGAATATCTTCTTTATCGTCCATATCAAGATTATCTTCTTTATTTTTATCTTCTTCCTTGGATTGACGATCTTTAGGTTTCCCTTTATCTAATTTCTTACTAGATTGTTTCTCTTTAATCTTTTTTAAACCCTCTATGGCTTCTTTCCTAACTAAGGGACTTTGGTCTTTCAATGCCTTGGCTAATGCTTCTAAAGAATATGGATGATGTAGATCCCCGAGTTCATCTGCCGCTTCTCTTCGAACATTTTCGTCAGGATCGTTTAATAAAACATATGTTAAAACGCCTAGAATCTTTTTTTCACCAAAACTGCCGAGCGTATCGATTGCTTCTTGTCTTACTGAGGCATCAACATCGGTTACCGCGGTAATTGCTAATTGTTTCGAAATTTCGTCAGAATTCCCGATTGGCTCTATCTCGCTTAGATCAACGCCACAATATTTGCAAAAGTTATATGAGAGCTTAATAACTTTACCACACGAAGGACATACTCTTTGTGTGTTAAAATCAACGAATATTTTCCTTGGACTAGCAGGCATGGAAGATGGAGCAGGAGATGTCGCAGGAGAGTTTCTTACTCGATATGGATTCTTAGTAGGATCTGGATAAAAATCTTTATTCTTTCCCATTTTACATTCTCGTTTTAATTATTAAATTCTATTAATATAATTCTTATGATATATATAAAATTGATATTATTAAATTATTTGGAGACCAATTTTTTGTATTTTTCTTTTAACTTTTAATTCTTTTCACGATAAAAATTAAAGAAAGTAAAAAAAATTGTATTTAAGCAATTGTTATATCCTTGCAGAGATATACATCTTGTACAGCATTAAGTATTTTTATTCCTTCAGGAGTTGGTTTTTTGAACGCTTTACGACCAAGAATGAGCCCCATCCCACCTGCTCGTTTATTAATTACCGCCGCCTTTACCGCATCTATAAAGTCATTACCGCCAGATTCTCCACCAGAATTAATGAGCCCCGCACGCCCCATGAAGCAGTTAGCTACTTGATAACGATTCCATTCGAGAGGATGCTCCGTTGCCAATTTATCGTAAATTATTTTGTCTGTTTTCCCGAAATTTAAATCTATAAAACCTTTATTTAACGTGGAGATTTTTTGTTTTATGATGTCTGCTTCAATTGTAACACCTAAATAGTTTGCTTGACTTTCCATATCGTTTGATGTGTGATAATCTTTTCCGTCCTTAATAAATTCTTCAGTATTACGAAGGTAACACCATAATATGCATACTAAGCCAAGTTCATGGGCATATTTAAATGCTTCCGTGGTTTCTTGTATCTGTCTCCTTGAATTTCTTGAACCAAAATATACTGTTGACCCCACTGCGGCAGCGCCCATTTCCCAGGCTTGTTCTACGCTTGCAAACATTGTTTGATCCGATAAATTAGGTTTTGTAAGTATTTCATTATGATTCAATTTTACAATATACGGAATTTTACGCGCATATCGTCGACTAATTGAACCTAAAATGCCAAGCGTGGAGGCGATGGCGTTACATCCACCATTCATGGCCAATTTAATTATATTTTCCGGGTCAAAATAAGTCGGATTTACAGCAAAACTAGCGGAACCAGTATGCTCGATCCCCTGATCAACTGGTAAAACAGAAAGATAACCCGTACCTGCCAATCGACCGAGTTGATTAAATAATCTTTCCATGTTATTCAATACCATGTTATTTCGATCTGAACATTCAACTACTCTTTTAATAAAGTCTGGACCGGGGAGATGAATCATATTTTTTGGAATCCCAGTACACACATGATTTAAAAGATTATCTGCATCGGAACCAAGTAATTTTTTAATATCATCCAAATTCAAGGGTTTATATGCTGACATTTTTTTATTTCACCTTACTTGAGAAAAAAAATTTTATCCTATAATTTATTTTAATAGATTTTAAGAAAAAATAGAGTTCCACTATTAAATAATTTTCCTTATAGATAATTTTCGAGTATATTTTGCAAAAGAACTATAGAATAAATAATAATTGCTAAATGGACATGGATAGATATAAATAATTAAAATAATACTTTTCTATATTAGTAATAAACCATAAAGAGTCATTCAAGAAATTTCATTAATAAAGAATAGGATAATCTCATGTTAAGAAAGTTAGTTTCTCGGGTTAGCGAAATTTTTGTAGGTCGAATTCCAGAGCTTGAAAGACTTGAGGACCTCTGGGATTTAGCTTGTCAAGATAGAAAACATCTTGTTTATGTTTTTTTAAACGCCCCAGGTGTCGGAAAAACTACTTTAATTAATTATTTTGGGGAATATCTTGAATCCGAAAGGAAAGGACTTTTCATTAAATTCGTCTGTAATAACGAGTACGATTCTCAAGTAAGGATAAATAAAAGTATGATTAAATTAATTGAACAAGTCATACAAAGAAAAAAAGAAATATTAACAATTACATCGACTTTAATATTGAGAGCGAAGAAAGAAAAGGGGTAAAAAAGAAATTCGAACGGGTGAAATTATTTATTGAAGA
Organism: Promethearchaeota archaeon; assembly: GCA_030610785.1. Taxonomy (GTDB): domain Archaea; phylum Asgardarchaeota; class Lokiarchaeia; order Sigyniarchaeales; family SOKP01; genus JAUWRB01. The sequence goes on from JAUWRB010000211.1 coordinate 3,505, forward strand.
TATATTAACCCAACCATACCCTTCATTGAATGATATCTTTGAAGTATTTATCGATATCTCAAACATCATCCCTATTTTTTTTGCAACAGATGAAATTCAAGAATTTCAAAAGCCCGTATTTAAAGGGTCAAAAAATGGCGTTCAAGAAGAAGAAACCGCATTACATTACCTGACTCGAATATTAAAGGGTTTAATGAATTCAAGAATCTTGCTGGTATTGTCAGGCACGCGTTATCACATTTTAAGTCAGATCGGAGGTAAAATTGGTTCTCCTATACATGAAAAAATCAAACCAATAATTATAAGAAACTTCACGCAAGAAGAGGTTATTTCGTACGTCGAACGTATTAGAACTTTAATTAAAGAAGCTAATATTGAACAAGGTGTAGGGAATATATCTAAGCTCGTGAAGAATTATCAACAATTCCTTTTTGCGTTTAGCGGGGGGCACCCGCGCACGATCGAAAGAATTACTTCTCTTTTTCTGGAACAACTTCCTTTTTTAATAGCAGAACCAAAATATCTGATTTATAATACATTCATGAACTTCTTGCTTCCGCTTACAAAAAAAACGCTTAATACAACATTATTTAGCAAGGAAAAAGAGAATAAGATTGTTGAATTGAGCGTGAAGAAACAATTTTCAATAATTAAAGATTGGGTTCTTAATAAGGGTTGTAATGGCCATTTTTTAGGGCAAGCACCAGAAATCGCCGATGATGCTCCCGCTAACGAGGAGATTAACGATATTATTTACGAATTAATGAATATAGGCGTGATCGTGCAAAATGGCTCGTTTAATTATCATCTCACGAGTTATTTTTACTTTCTTGCTTTTCTTCAGCCTTTTACCGAACCACACGACGCATTTCTCAGACAAGTGCTCAATAATAAATATTTTAACCTAATGTGCGGGCGACATTCAGGATTTGGATACACGTTTGAAAATATCTTTCTTAGCGCTCTTATCATTTACGGGACAAAAAATGAGGAAAATGTAAATATCCCGCTAAAAGCTTCAAATATTAGAAATCTTGAGGTTATTAAGGGAAAAATCAAATGGCCTGAGCTCTCCCTTGAAACTAATTTATTATATCATTTTTCGGAAGCAGAAGCGATTGATGCTGCTGTAATACAAGGAGAAGAACTCTTATTGATCCAAATCACAACGAGCAATCCCCCAAACGAGTCAAAGATCGATAATCTATCCTTAGAAATGGATAATGTTTCTAAAATTTACCTAAAAATCGGAAATGAATTAAACGTGCGAGGATGGTTTGTCTCTCTCTTTGATTTTAAAAAAAAACCGCCCTTTTACAAAAACATCAACACCACCATAGGAAATGATCTAATCCCTATTTTAGGAGAACAACTCCATTCTAGACTCAAAAAAGTTAAAGAATCGATTTAATATCAGATTACCAACTCTTAGAGAAAAATATTAAAATTAGGTTTATTTGACGATATTGAACTACCATGGCCTAAAGGCCGTGGTATTCTTTTGCTAAAAACGATAAACTTGTTATAAAAAGTATGATACATGTAATAAAAAAAAAAGAATTCTAAATTAAACTAATTGAGTTTTTTCTATTTCTTTAACTGTAGTTATTTCTATTTCGTTAAAATCAGTAATTTCCTTCATTTCTTTTTTATTTTTTAACCCTATTACCTTCCAATACATCTCATGAGAACACATTTTTATGTTTACCCCACCATATTATTAATAATATTAATACTATTAATACTATTATGAAAATGGATCTATTTAAACTTATACTTTTTTTTAATTACTTCTCAATAATTAAAAAAAGATAGGATTTTTATAAAAAATAAAAAATCTCTCCTGACAAAGTTAGCTGACCATTAATGACCTTTTTTTTGAAGAGTTTTCTTGTAATCCTCGTGGAATGATAAATAAAGGGACTTAAAAAAACTTTATCACGAATTAATTTTAAAAATTATCAAAAATCAAGAAAAATTTTATCATATTTTCGTCTTTTTGACTTTTTTGTGTAAAATTTATCTTCCAATAGAACTTCCAAATTTACTAAAAAGTTTTATTAAATATTTACCAGAGGTTAATATATATCACATTTCACTTCAACTCGATTTAACTCGACTTTAAAAAAATATGTTTTTTTAAGACTGATCTACAAAATACAACGTTTTCTTTTTATTGAAAAAAGCGATTTTTTAATTGACGAGTAGAAAGGCTCTACTTACCGGTTTGCGACTTTTCGGTTATATTTAAATACACAACTGGGTCACTTTATTTCTTTAATATAGTTAATAAAAATTCGTAAAAAAAAAAATAAAAAAAATAGTGGTTGAAAAATGGCAACTCACGATTTTTCCGGAAAAACTTCCTCGGAATTAAGTCCAGGCATTTACGAGGGTTTAACTTGCGACCTATGCGACTCTACTGATATTATTGAGACTCGAGAAGGATATACTTGTAGGGAT
>JAUWRB010000253.1 GCA_030610785.1 Promethearchaeota archaeon
AAAAAAAATTAAAAATAAATCCATCCAATTACATATATTTTCATTCCACCATGGAAATTCAATAAGAAATCTTTTTATTTTCCAGAAATCCACTCCAATTGAGGTTGAGTTGAGGAAATAATTATTAAAAAAACTTTTTGATAATACCTTAAATATTATTTTTCTAAAATTACTCCTTATCATATTTTATAAAAACATTTTAAAAATTTATCACTTATTAAAGTATGTTAAGTAATTTATCAAAAATTCTTTTAATTTTAAAATGATATTTTTATTTTTATATTATATAGAGTGATTTGTATTTCCGTTCTTGAATATTGTAGAGCTAATATAGAAGAGAATGGTAAATTTCTTCCTCTTTCTGAAGCCGATCATGAATTACAAAGAGAAATGGTTAATGAAATGATTAGAGTTCTAAAACCAGGGGGGTTTTGTATAATTACAGTTGACTTCTTTTTTCCAAGAGATAATCTCCCTTTAGAATACAATATTAATGTTAATAACTTAACTAAAATTGATGAAACTGAATTAATAGGAAATAGGATTAACGAACTTTTTCCAGGAGTGCTTGGATTTGACTACATCAATTTAATCAAAAACCATGATATTGATACACATGGTTCATTGCAAACTTCAATCGGATTCATTTTAAAAAAAAAAAACACTAAAAAATATACCAGATAGATAACTTATATAGAAATTAATATGAGTTTTTTATCAATCTGATGAATATAATTAATTGATAATTCAATCAAATTATTACTGAGATATTATAGGAATGTGAATGTTTTTGCTTTAGTATATTAATAAAATATTAATATACAGTTTAATTATAATTAATTAAATATAATTAAAAAGGTGTTTAGTATACCTGAAGAAGAGTTAAAATACACTACAGTATCTATTCCCAGACCTCTTGCTGACAAAATAAAAGAACGCATGAAGGGTACGGGTTTTTCTTCCGTATCTAGCTATGTTACATACGTGCTTAGGCAAGTATTGTCTTCTATCGAAGAAGATGAACGAAAGAAACAAGCTTTTACTAAAGAAGAAGAAGAAAAAGTTAAACAGCGTTTAAGAGATTTAGGATATATTGATTAAATTGAATTTTTTATAGATAAATATAAAAAAAATTATTTTTTAAAAAAGAGAGCTTGAAATCATGATTCAGCCACATGGTGGAACATTAATAAATAAAGAATTACCCAAAATTGAAAAAGAGCGAATATTAGGGGAGCTAGGAGAGCTTGAAAAGATTCAAGTTAATCCACAAACTTTAAAAGTTATTAAGAACATTTGTTTTGGAGTTTTTAGTCCTTTAGAGGGATTCATGAGTGAAAACGATTACAAAGCCGTCCTTGAACACATGTATTTAGAGAATAATATCGCTTGGCCTTTTCCTATTGTATTAGACGCATCAGAAAAGGAAATTAATTTTAGTAACGATGATAATATAATATTAATTGATTCGGCAGAAACACCTATAGCGTTAATGAATATTGATGACATTTATAATTACGATAAAAAAGAATATGCTGAGAAAGTCTATGGAACATTAGATCGTGATCATCCTGGAGTTGATGCTGTTTTTAATTTAAAAGAAAAATTACTGGGCGGTGAAATTTATTTAATAAATGCACCTAAAGCGATATTTCCTAATTTAGACTTAAAACCTATTGAGACAAGAGTTTTATTTAAAGCAAAGAAATGGGAAAGAGTTGTTGCATTTCAAACAAGGAATCCCCCCCATTTAGGGCACGAATACGTGCAGAAAGCGGGATTAACCTATGTAGATGGTCTTTTTATTAATCCCGTGATCGGGAAGAAAAAGCAAGGTGATTTTTTAGATAAAGTAATAATAGAAGCATATCAAGAATTAATAAAATTATATTATCCTAAAGATCGAGTCGTGTTAAGCACATTTGAAACAGAGATGAGATATGCGGGTCCTAAAGAGGCCATTTTTCACGCTATAACCAGAAAGAATTTTGGATGTGACCATATAATAATTGGTAGGGATCACGCTGGAGTTGGTGATTACTATGGTCCTTACGATGCCCATATAATATTCGAAAATTTCCCTGATTTAGGAATTGAACCCATTTTTTTCAGATCGTTTTCAAAATGTAATAAATGCGGTTCTGTTGTCAGCGATAAAATATGTCCCCATCCACCAGAGGACCATACATTTTTTAGTGGTACAAAAATAAGGGAGATTTTAAATTCAGGAAAAATACCCCCTCCTGACATTATGCGCCCTGAAGTAGCAAAAATTATTTTAAAATACGATAATCCATTTGTTATTTAAAAAATTATTCAAATTTGACTCCAACCTTATTTAAGAATTGTAGTATTAATAGATAGGAAAGAAATGCTTTTTAAAATTTAATTAAAAAAAAATTAAGAAAAAAATCATGGAACATAAAGGATTTACATTATGGTTTACAGGGCTTCCATGCTCAGGAAAAACAGTACTTGCAGATGCAGTTGCAGCAGATTTGAAAAAAAAAGGAATGAAAGTAGAACGGCTTGATGGAGATATCGTAAGAAAACATTTAACTCGAGATTTAGGATTTTCAGCCGAAGATCGAAACATGAATATTGAAAGAGTTACTTTTGTTGCTAAACTTTTGACTCGTAATGGAGTTGCTGTACTAGCTTCATTTGTATCTCCATTTAATAAAATTAGGGCATATTCTCGAGAAGAGATTGGAGATTATATCTTAGTTGATGTGAAGTGTTCACTAAAAGAATGCGAGAGACGAGATGTGAAAGGCATGTACGCAAAGGCAAGAGCAGGAGAAATTAAAAATTTTACAGGAATCGATGATCCTTTTGAAGAACCTGATAAGGCAGATATCATTGTTGAAACGGATAAGCAAACAATCGAAGAAAGTAAAGAAATCATATTGGAAGCCTTAGATAAGATGGGATATTTGCCAAATTGAAAAATATTAACATATCTAACATTTACAATCAATTAAAAATGTAGAATTATTATATTATCTTCTTTTTTAAAATCAAATTTTTAATTTGTCTACTTATATTTTTAGCGTTTAAACCATGAACATCTAATAAAGTATTTTTCTTCCCCGATTCACCAAAAGAGTTATCAATTCCAATAAATTTCATTGGTATTGGATGAGAATTTGAAAAAATTCTGGCCAAAATACTCCCAAATCCACAATAAATATTGTGTTCTTCGATTACAACAATTCCTTTAAGATTTTCTATTTCTTTTACAAGTTTATTATTATCAATTGGTTTAATACTTGGAAGATTAATTACTTTAATAGATATTTTAAATTTTTGTTCTATTTCATTAACAGATTGTAAAGCTAAGCTGCTACCGTAGCCTGTTCCTATTAAACCAAAATCGTCCCCCTCTTTCAAGACATCTGGTGTTCCTATAGAAAATTTATAATCAAGGTCGTGAATTTTTGGAAAAGTTCCTCTAGGTAATCTAATATAAAATGGACCTTTAGTTTTTAATGCGTATTCTAAGATTTGAGCAAGCTCAATATTGTCAGCAGGTACTAATACTGTTAAATTTGGAAGTGTTGACATTATACTTAAATCTTCTAAAGCACTGTGAGAGCTTCCATCTTCTCCTACAATTCCTGCGTGTGTAGTAATAATTTTAAGATTAAGATTGTCGTGGCAGGCTAATCGTATGAATTCCCACGCTCTTCCAGTAGTGAATATTGAAAAACCGCTTACAACGGGAATTTTTCCAGATATAGCAAATCCTAAGGCGGCACCTACCATGTTCTGTTCAGCAATACCCATATTAAAAAATCGATTAGGAAATTTTTTAGCAAACTTAAATGTTCGAGTTGAAGTAGATAAATCGGCATCTAAAACGACGATATCTTTATTTTTTTCTCCAATTGTAATTAAATAATTGCCAAAAGTATCTCTTAAAGTAATTTCAGGTATTTAAACCACCATTCAAAATATTTTTCTCTATATCATTAAGTTCTTTAACAGCAAATTCATACTCTTCTTTATTTGGTGGGCGCCCGTGATATTTTCGAGTATGTTCCATGAAAGATATATTAGCTCCTTTGATAAGATATGAAATAATAACTTTGGGTTTTTTAATAACACTTTTTGCCTTATTAAAGCCTTCAAGCGTTTCTTTTATGCTTGAACCATCAATTTCAATAACATGCCATCCAAAAGCTTTCCATTTTTCTGCCAATGGCTCTAAAGCCATAATTTCTTCCGTAGCACCATCTATTTGAATTCCATTGCGATCTATTATGGCAATTAAATTATCTAATTTATAATGGCTGGCTGCCATTGCCGCCTCCCATATAGCACCTTCATTTAATTCTCCATCGCCTAAAAGAACATATATATTTTTATTCGTTTTGTTGTCTAATTTTGCCGATAATGCGCAACCGAGACCAATTGATAAACCCATTCCTAAAGACCCGGTACTAATTTCTATTCCTAAATTATTATTTTTTACGGGATGTCCTTGTAAATTCGAACCAAATTTTCTTAACGTGAATAAATCTTCTCTTCTAATATAACCTATATTAGATAAAACAGCATATAATGCGGGAGCT
>JAUWRB010000269.1 GCA_030610785.1 Promethearchaeota archaeon
AATAAAAACATTAATTATTTTTTTTTGAATTAATTTAGATTTTCTAATTATCACTTCGAATAGATCCACCTATCTGAATTTAATAAAGTCAATGAGTATTGAAAAAATAATCTTAAAGAAAAAGAAAAATTATCTATAAAGAATATTCAAAAAATCAAAAGTTGATTTAAATGAGTTACGATATTATAATAAAGAATGGAAAAATCGTTAGTGGCACGGGAAATCCCTGGTATTTTGGAGAAATTGGAATAAAAGATGGAAAAATCGTCAAAATAAGGTCAAAATTAAATGAGAGCGCTACAAAAGAAATTGACGCAGCTGGATTAATAACGTGTCCTGGGTTTATAGATATTCATTCCCATACGGATTATATTTTACCCATTAGCAGTAAAGTATCATCAACATTATATCAAGGTATAACTACTAGTGTTGTAGGCATGTGTGGAGAAGGAATGGCTCCCATTCCTGTTGGCAGAGAAAATGAATTCAAAAAAGATTTAAGTACAATGAATCCTATTTTCGAACAATTAGATTTTCCTTACCATACTTTTGCGGAATATTTAGAATACATCGATAAACTCCGAAATCCAGCAAATTTGATTTTTTTCGTAGGATACAAGAATATACGGTTGGCTGGAGGGCAAGGTAACGAAGATCGGTCGGCTACTATTGAAGAACTAAAAAGCATGAAAAAATATTTAACCGAAGCGTTGGAAGCAGGAGCGTTTGGCATGAGTACGGGATTAATTTATGCCCCCCAGGTTTTTGTTAAAAAAGAAGAACTTATCGAATTAGCTAAAGTTATCGCCGAACATGATGGATTATATTTTTCCCATATTCGAGGTGAGGGTGAGACAGTTGTGGATGCGGTTAAAGAAGCTATAGAGATTGTCGAAAAATCAGGCTGTATCGGGGGTCAAATTGCTCACCATAAAATCTCTGGCGAACGATTTTGGGGAGCTAGTAAGGAAACTTTACGGCTAATAAAAGAAGCAAACGAGCGTGGCGTGAGTATTAGCTGCGATCAATATCCTTATAATCGTGGAATGTCAGGTCTTGTTACTGCTCTACCACCTTGGGCGCGCGAAGGAAAAGATGAACAAATATTAGAACGCATAAAAAGTCTTGAGATTCAAGAACGCATAAAAAAAGACGTTAAAGATGGCATTAAAGGCTGGGAAAACTGGATCCGAGACGAGGGTTTTAAAAACATGTATATATCATCCGTTAATTCAGAGCAATGGAAAGATGTTGCCGGAAAAAGCTTATCAGAAATTACCAAAATTAAAGGTTTATCTGATGATTGGGAAACTTACTTCAAATTATTAATTGATAACGATTTAGGAGTAATGATTACAATTGAAAGCATGAGTGAAGAAGATATCCACCAGATCATGACAAGTCGTTATCAAATGGTTGGAACAGATGGATTTGGAATTCCTAGTTCCTTTAAATTTGGAGCATATCATCCACGATGTTTTGGGACGTACCCCCGAGTTCTTGGCAAATATGTTCGGGAAGAAAAAGTCTTAACTTTAGAAAATGCGATAAGGAAAATGACTTCTTTTCCCGCTCAACGACTAGGATTAAAAGATAGAGGAGTAATTTTAGAAGGAAATTGGGCCGATATCGTAATTTTTAATCCTGACACCGTTATTGATAAAGCAACATACGAAAGTCCTTATCAGCTTCCGGAAGGTATCCCGCACGTTATTGTTAACGGTGTAATTGTTATCGAAAATGGAAAACCAAATAGAAAGGGTCCAGGAAAGGTTATACGAAGATCAATTTAAAGTATTTCTTTTAAAATATGACTCCTAAATATTTTTTTTATTCTTTTTTCTGATAATTTACATCTTTAAATTTTAAAGCAAGCTATATTTTAACGGATAATTTTTTCAATTCTGCTCGTAAATTTGTATTTGGGCGAACCCAAATGGTAAACATGCCTAATTGTTTTGCAGGTTTCAAAAAACCTTGTACATCGTCCATAAAAACGCATTCCTCAGGGATTAGATTATATCTCTTTAACAAAACTTCATAAATTGCTTTTTCTGGTTTTATTACCTTTTCTTCGCTAGAAATGACTCGACCGTCTAAGAGAGAAAAAAAATCATTTCGAATTTCAACGAATTCAAATGCTTCTTTAATGAAATTTGATAATACATAGATTTTGTACCCATTTTGTTTTAATTCTCGCAAAATTTTAATATTATTCTTAATTGGAGTTAACATCTCCATCCAATGATCAAAAAATAGGATAAGTAAATCTCTTTCCTCGGGATATTGATTAAAAAAGAGAGATTTAACTTTATCAATGGAGATAATACCTCGATCCAGTTGCCACCAGATTTTATCACGAGTAACCTTTGATACAAAACTGTTAATTCGTTTTAAATCGTCAATATATCTTAATAAAAACTTTTCCGGCTTAAAGCTCAATAACACATTTCCTAAATCAAAAATTATGTTTTTTATCAAGAAATATCCCTTCTCTTTAAGTTTTAATGCCCGAAAAAGAAATTATTTTTTTTAATATTTAAACCCTTTAAGTTGGTCTACCGTTGTATAAGTGTTTTTGCTATTCTTCCTTAAATAATCCACTGCTTCTTCGATTCCTTCGATTGTTAAATTAAAAGTAGGAATAAAACTGGAAAGAATTTTTCTAGTCCAAGGTGTCCATTCTATCCTTATTAATTCAGGGTTTAAACATACGACATTATTTTTAAAATGATTAACTAACTCTTTCATGTAATATACTCCGGGCATTTCATTTCTGTGGTAATAATATATCGAACCGTAGCGTTCGGACAATTCCCATGACGCCATGGCTTGGTCCATGACTAGGATTACCTTATAGGAGCTGTTGTATTTTGTCAAGAAATCCTTAAAATCTATGGATTCTTCCGGATTCCTCTGTGCGTTAAAAAATAAGGATTCATAGATACAATTATGAAAGTAGTAATATTTGAAATCTTTCCAATGAGACATGTTATTAGCCGCTGAAAAGAGAAGATTGACAAGGTGGGCGTATGGAGTCATGCTTCCTCCGACATCCATCAGAAGTAAAATTTTAAGTTCATTTTTTCTGCGTTTTTCGAAAACAAGGTCAATATCTCCGCCATTTTTAGCCGTTAAGTCTATCGTTTTATCAATATTCAACTCGTCTTGTTTTCCAATTTCTTCTAATTTTCGAAGTCGTTTTAAAGCTACTTTAATCTGACGAGTATCAAGCACGATATCCTTGCGATAATTAGCAAATATTCGCTTTTTGGCAATTTGAATTGCCATTCGCATTCCTGTTCCACCTCCTACTCTCATTCCCATTGGATTTTGACCAGAATGGCCAAATTGAGAAGTACCTTGAGTACCAATCCATTGATTGCCAAAATCATGGTCCCCGTCTTGCTTTTTCATTAATTCTTCGAAATGTTTTTGCAATTCTTCCAAATCAAATTTATTAAACATGTCTTGGAATTCAGTAGCTAAATCTTGTAATTCTTGAAACTCTAAATCTTTTTCTAACCAATCCCAAATTTGTTGCTTTATCTCATCCGGAAATTTAAGTGATGCGTCCTTAAAAAAGTTTAAAAAAGCAATATCGTAAATATCAAAATGATGTTCGTTTTTACAGAGAATAGAACG
>JAUWRB010000132.1 GCA_030610785.1 Promethearchaeota archaeon
CAACTAATGAATATGGAAATTGTACCTCAAATTATGATAATGTAACAGTAGCAATTCCGCACACAATGTCTTACCAATTCGATATGGAGGAAAACATGATAATTCCTGACGATCTTGCTAGATTTAGAATTGAACTTGAAAACTATAACACAAATTTTAGTGCTACCGGACTCAATGTTAAAGTAAATCTATCACTTTATATAGACTCGAGCTTACCCGTCAACTTTTCAATTGTAGGACCATCAGATTACTCTCCAATAGAAAATTATACGTACGATCATGTAGGTGGTTATTCTGGTATTAATTTCACACTAATTAATGGAACATTTAACCCTGGAGTTGGTGAAATTTTAAGTGGATTTGTAAATTGCACATCAGCAGATATAATCATTCACTTTAAATGGTATCTCATTATAGACGATAAAGTTGTTTACATCTCGGATGAAAAAATAATCACCGTTTTAAAAAAATATTAATCTTTTTTTAATTAGTTAATCCTTTTCTTGTTTTTATATAAAAGAAATCTAAAAATTTGTTTAACAAAGTAAGCATTCTTTATTATAATTAAAAATCTTATTATAAATTGAATATAAATAAGTTTTAAAAATTTAAAAATAAAAATTTAAAGGTGAAAAAATATAGGATTAAAATTAGCCTCTTCACTCGCTATAACCAGTTTGTTCGCACTCGTTTATTCAATTATTTTCATCATTGGAGTCTGGTTTTTACCATCAGGAATGATAGGGCTCTTAATAATGGTCGTCTTAACGCTAGCAATGGTGTTTTTCCAATATTTAATATCGCCCTATATTATTGGATGGATTTATAGAATAGATTGGATCCCTTACGATGAGTATAGAAGAAAATTTCCGCATTTAATGGAAGCTGTAGATAAAGTGGTTGCGATACAAGGAATTAAACCTCCTAGGCTTGGTATCATACACGATTTAAACCCTAACGCTTTTACGTATGGCCATACGAAAAACAACGCTAGAATCGTATTAACAGAAGGAATATTAAAATATTGCAATAAAGAAGAACAAAAATCAATTATAGCTCATGAATTAGGACATATCGTTCACAGCGATTTCATATTAATGACCGTAGTGTTCGCAATTCCACTAATCCTGTTAACAATCGCTAGATGGGCTTTTTATGCGTCTTGGTTTACGAGGAGCGGAAGTCGAAGTTCAAGGGATAGCGAAGAAGTATCGTATTTAAAATTGGCTTTAATAATAATTGCTGTTTTGTCGTACGCTGCATATTATGTGGGATATTTAATATCGTTGATAGTGAGTAGAATTCGTGAATATTACGCCGACCAGCATGCCGCTGAATTAACAGAGAACCCAAACGCATTATCTACAGCACTCGTCAAGATTGCTTATGGGTTATTAATCGATGGGAATATTAAAGAAAGGAATAGCTCAAAAGTAAGAGCCTTGAAAGGATTAGGAATTTTTGACCCAAGCGCGGCTAAAGCTTTAGCAGTTTCTAGCGTGGGTTCTTCCGGAACATTTTCTAAAGACGCAATTCAAGCAGCTGCTGCATGGGACTTGTTTAATCCTTGGGCAAGATATTTTCAGATCTTCAGCACGCATCCATTACCAGCAAAACGAATCATGCGTTTAAACGAACAATGCAGCAATTATGGAATAAAACCTGAAATTGATTTCTCGGAAGCTAAAAAAATTAAAGAAGCGCAAGCAGGTAAATCAATGACCGATGAATTTATTGTAGATTTAACCATTAGCGCTTTACCGAAACTAATTATTGTCGCCCTCGTTGGTATATCAATCGCATGGTTTTTTGGATTTATCGGTTTTTACAACCTCGGAATTTTCACGCAACCAACTAATTTATTACTTTTATGGGCAGTAGGATTATATGTCGTGGGGTTTGGCTCCATTTTTAAAACTAAATTCAAGTATAAAAGTGGATTCGAACCGAAAACTGTACTTGACCTTGTAACTAACGTGAAGGTCTCACCAATTCGAACTGTTCCGGCAATCTTAGAAGGGAGGGTTGTTGGAAAAGGCATTCCGGGATATTATTTTAGCGAGGACATGTTCTTTCAAGATAATACAGGATTAATGTACATCGATTATCAATCGTTAATTCCTTTCTTTGGTAACCTAATTTTCGCATTAAGGACCATAAAAAAGTATTTAGGGCAAGAAGTGAGAATTCAAGGCTGGTATCGTCGCGGACCTTCACCCTACTTCCAGGTTGATAGAATTGAGTCAAAGTCGGGAAAAATGAATCGCAATTATAGAAAACAAGCAACGTATTTTTGGGCTGTACTGGCTTTTATAATTGGCTTAGCGTTTTTCTACTTCTGGTATGTAGCTGTATTCTAAATCAATTTTAATTTTTTTAATTTTTCCATTTATTTAATTATCATAAACTCAATTAATTTCTTTTAGGAAAACCTTAAATTATTCTTAAAAATTTAAATTAATGATGGCAGCAAAAAGAGTTGAATTGATGGCACCATTGAAAAACTTTAAATCGCTTAATGCTGTTTTAAATAAAGCTGATGCCGTATATTTTGGCGTGGAATCCTTAAATATGAGAATGTTTAGCGATAATTTCAAGTTGGAAGATTTGAATAAAATCGTGAAAACATGCCACGATAATAATATCAAAGCATATCTCACAACAAATGTCATAATTTACGAAAACGAATTAGAATTAACGAAAAAAATCTTTAATAAAGCTTCCGAAGCAGAAATTGACGCAGTTATCATTCACGATATAGGGGCTATTGAATTAGCGAAAGATAAAGGTCTTAAATTTCATGTCTCTACCCAAGCAAATGTTTCTAATTCAGGAACAGCTAAATTTTACCAATCTTTGGGCGCTGAAAGGTTAATACTTGCCCGAGAACTATCACTGCAACAAATAAAAGAAATAAAAAGAAAAATAAAAGAGTGTGAACTTGAAGTCTTCGTTCACGGCGCCCAATGCACCTCAATCTCAGGTCGTTGCTATTTCTCAGCGGAAACGTGCAACTCCCAAGATTACTCAGCCAATCGAGGAAAATGTGTCCAACCCTGCAGAAGAAGATGGAGAGTATATGACGACCAAAACAACGAGTTACTCTATGATGGAACGTTTTTTATTAACGCTAAAGATTTATGCATGATTGAACACGTCCCAAAGTTAATAGAAGCGAATATAGACGCTTTTAAAATTGAAGGAAGAATGAGGGACCCAATATATGCCGAAGAAGTTACAGCTTGCTACAGTGAAGCAATCGACTCTTATTACAATAACACTTACACCGATGAAAAAATTAAACAATGGATAAAGCGCCTGAAAAAAGTTTACAACCGAGGATTCTCAACCGGATTCTATTTTGAACTACCAAAAGGAAGCGAAATTGAAAGAGAACGCGAGGGAAATGTTTCAAAATATAAAAAAAAAGAAATTGGAAAAGTCTTATCTTACTTCCCGGAAAAAAAAGCAGCCAAAATTCTCTTAACCAACGGAAAATTAAAACTAAACGATGAAATATTCCTTATTGGGACGCATACCGAGACTTATTTGCGACAAAAAATCAATTCAATTCAAATTAAACAAAAAAAAAATTTAACTGAAACTCCGCTCGCTTCAAAAAATAGAAGAATAACCGTTGGAATTATAGTAGATAAACCCGTTAAGAAAAACGATAAAATATTTAAACAAGAACAAAGAATATGAAAAAAAAATGTAAATTAAAAAACCAAATTTAATTTCTAAAAAAAAAATAGATTGAATTATGAATTATAATTTCTTAAAACGATTTAAAATAGATTTAAAATTGATCAAATAATTTCTCTTTATGTTTCATATATAAAGATTCTGAATAGAAATAAAATCTTTTTATATGTAATTAAATTATTAATATTGTTATTTAATTCAATTAATGATTTAAAAAATTAATAAAAATCAAAAAAGAAGGTTAAAAAGAATGGATAATGCTCTAATAAAGGATGTAAAAGCCATAATTGATGCCGGTGCCGCAGCTGCGACCCCAGATAGCCTTGATAAAATTTTCTCATTTATAAAGGCTGTATCAGTGGAAAATGAAGATCTTAAAGAAGAATTGGAAGATATGGATATTGTCGTCCAGATGGTAATAACTGACGCTGACGCTAAGTTTTGGCTTACGGCTCAGAATGGCGCGATGGATTATGGAAAAGGCGATGTTGACAACCCATCTTTCACATTTTCAGCGACAATGGAAGTCGGAGGCGGAATGCTTGCGGGCGAAGTTGACGCTACTAGCGCTTATATGGCTGGTGACATTACCGTAGAGGGAAATCTTCAGGACGCGATGGCCTTCCAAGAAATTTTAGAACTCGCTATGGAAGCTTTCGAAGACTACGCCGAAGACCTCTAAGCTTTGGTTGAAAATTTTAATTTACAATAGTATAAGTAAATTAATTCCCTTATTTTTTTTTCTTAAAATTTATTTACTATATTTTTCTTTTTTTTTTAAAAAATTTCAATATGGAACTTTATTAACTTTTAATTGATTTTTACATGGATTTTGAGAAGTATACACCAATCTAAGATCGTTTTTTTATTTTCAAGGTCTATTTATATTCAAAAAGTAAGCGATACAGGAAGAGAGTATTTATTAAATTTCGATGAGAAGGGATTTTACTTTATTTTAAATGCTTGAAATGCTTTAAAATCTGCCTTAACAACGCTATTTTACCCGTAATAGAATAAAAAAAGATAATTTAATAAAGTTATTTGATGCCCTTTATTATTCCGGAAAATCATCCATGAGAAGGAACGCATACAAAGGAGTTAAAGTGTCCATTAGATTATAAACGCCAATTGGGTCAATTTGTTTTCCAGTGCCTTTCTTGCCCTTTCCTTTAAAAGACTTATAATATTCCTGATATTGTCCTTTTTCGGAGTGAATTCGCTGAAAGTTCACTTGCCGGCTTAAATGACTCTCTAACGCTGCGAGGCTTTTAAATGCCCCCATCATGTCAACAATTTCCTCTGGAAATTTGTAATCCAGCTTGAAATTGTTAATTATTGTCTCTAAAATCTTAATATCAAAATATTTATTAAAGACGATAATCACATCTGCGTTATCAATGTATTTTTGGGCTAAATTTAAGAGGTAAAAAGCTTTTTCTTTCTTTCTTAACATGTTAAAAGATTGATAAACAATAAGTTCGGCATTGGCAGGGGCATGATCGCGTAAATCAAGAATAGATGCCCCTAAAATGTTGACAAAACCTTCAAAAGCTTTAGGAATCCCCGTAGTTGTTTCAATATCAATCGATATAATTTTTTTACCGAAATAAGGTTTATCTTCCAAGGAGTTGCAATTAATTATGTAATCAAGTATGGCCTTGCTCGTGCTATAAATATCATCTAATATCATCTCGTTCCAAATGTTTTCTTCCGTGTATTCGTGATATGTAGATCTTTTTGACTTTTCTAGGCTAAGAGAATCCTCTTTTTTATGCATCCGAATTGATCTTTCTATAAAATCATCAGGAAAATCCATTTTTCATACCTTTCTTTTCTTTTTTTTTTAATATTAAAAAAATTAAGCAAAAATGAATAATAAAATGGCGCCCACAGCGGGAGTTTCATCGTATGTGGAATCCACACACATTTTTGAACCCGCGTCGTTCTCCCCGCTTTGAAATCTAATCCAAAATCGGTCAGGAGTGACAGTCCCGAATGCTGGACCGGGCTACACTATGTGGGCTTTTATTGCAGAAACATGTATAATAAGTAAAAAATATATAATAAGAAATAATTGAAAATATAAAAATTTTATCCAATAATCCTCATTTTAACAAATTTTAATAGAAAGGTTTAAAAGTATCTTAAAGTAATACGATTATAAGTATAAGGATTTTAAGGCTTTAATTTGATCTAGTTGACAATAGTGTAAAAAACAGATGCTTGATTCAAATAATTATAGTCCAAAATTAAGTAAGAAAGAGCAAGATAAAGAAAAATTCGAGGCTTATTTTAAAAAAGTCTTCAAGTTAACCAAGAGATATGTTTTTAGTTCTGAAGAATTTCAAGAAGATATAAAGGATTATAACGAGATTTACGAAACATTCCTGAGAGATATAGATTTTACCTTTAGACTTGAAGTTTTCGATGGAACGGTAATTTATAAAGAAGGAGCAAGTAAGAAGTCAACTTTAAGGATTGAATTAACCACGGATTTATTGAAAAAATTCGTTAAGGAAGAAATAAGTGCTTCCGAAGCTTACATGAGAGGAATTGTTAGAATTCAAGGAAGCATAACTGAAGCGTTTAAGTTCAATAATTTTCTTATTTTGGGATTTAAGTACTTTAAAAAAATCACAAAAAAGAAATAAATAAAGCGATTTGTGAATTTTTTTTGTAGTTCAACCAATCAAATAATAATAGTTAAATTATCATTTCATATTACTATTTTTAAGTTATTTTTTTAAATAAAAATATAAAGGGGCATTGAGCTAGAATATTAGTAGGTAATACCTTAAATTTAAAATTTCAATAAGAATCAAACGAATAATGCGTATGGAAAAGATTTTCGATTCAATAATAAGCGAATTAGAAGAGGATGACGAGAAATTTATAATTATATTTAAGAAATTAATAAAATTTGTGATAAATATAATTGAAAATAACGAAGAGCTTCAAGAAGAAATAATGGATTACGATGAGGTCGTCCAAAATTGTCTAATTGATATTGATTTTAATTTTTGGTTAAAAATTTCTAAGGGAAAGATAGAGCATTTTTTTGGTATAAATAAAGATGCATCGATTAGAATTACACTAACACGTGCTATAATAATTAAAATCATTAAAGGCGATATATTAGGGAGCGATGCTTACATGAGAGGTTTAATTAAAGCAAATGGTGATTTATCTATAGGTCTAAGATATATTAAGATTTTGAGGACATTTTTCAATTTTATTGGAAAAAAACCATTGCTATAATTCCGTCTTTACCTATAATTTTTTCTTTAGATTTTTATTTTTCGTTAATGCACTTCCAAATTTTTGCTCCATCCATCGAATATAAAAAAAAATTTTATTTAAATCTAACTTATTTTAATAATATTGAATAACATTTTTTTGAAAAATATAACTTTAGGTAAATTTTTATGAAAATACTTATCATAAACAAATCAGAAGTACAACAATTAATGACTTTGGAAGAATGCATGTCTGTCATGGCTAACGCCTTAAAAACTTTAGCAAGGGGGAATGCTGGAATGCCATTAAGATCAGCAATGTGGTTACCCGAAAAAAATGGCCTTTTAGCAACAATGCCTGCGTTTATTGGAGCTCCAAAAGTAATGGGCGTAAAAATTCTATCGGTTTTTCCCGGAAATCACGGAACGAAATTTGATTCACATCAAGGTGCAGTCATGTTATTTGATGCAGAACATGGACAACCTCTGGCTATTATCGCTGCTAGTGCTATTACAGCAATTCGAACTGCTGCTGTATCTGGTGTGGCTACCAAGCTATTAGCGCGAGAAGACGCTTGTGATTTAGCAATTTTAGGTTCTGGAACTCAGGCTATTCAACACCTTTCTGCAATGCTTCTTATTCGTGATATTAGAAGAGTAAGGGTTTGGAGTTTACCTATAGATCATGCGCACCAATTTGCTGAAAGGGAATCAAAACGACACGGGATAAAAATCGAAACCATGAATACAGCTCATGAAGCTGTTAAAGGAGCTGACATTATATGTACGGTAACAGCTGCAACTGAACCTATACTTTTTGGAAAATCTATTTCAGAGGGAACTCATATTAATGCAGTTGGAGCTTGCTCTTCTACAACTCGAGAATTAGACACGGAGGCAGTAGTTAAATCCATATTATTTGTTGACCGCCGAGAGTCAACCCTAAATGAAGCAGGGGATTTTCTTATTCCTAAAAATGAGGGTGTTATCAACGACAGTCATATTAGGGGAGAAATTGGAGAATTGCTAATTGGGAATATTAAAGGGCGTAATTCGGCAAGTGAAATCACTTTATTTAAAGCTCTAGGACTTGCAGTTGAAGATATCGCCGCTGCACAATATATCTATCTCGAAGCATTAGATAAAGCGCTAGGACTTGCAGTTGAATTAGAAGGGTTTCGTCCCGAACATGCTTGAAGATCCCTTAATTTTTTCTCAAATAACACTTTCCTCGTTTAAATATAAAAAAAATGAGCCTGGCAGGATTCGAACCTGCGATATCCCAGTATCTTCTTGGAACGAATATATCGTCCCAAACCGAAGCCGGGTACCCTATCCAAACTAGATTACAGGCCCTTTATTTTATTCGTATAATTAAAATCATCATCGATGGCGTCTAAAATTCAAATAATAATTTCTTCAAAATGTTTTTTTCAAATGATGTAAAATTAAGAGAAATTTTAATAATGTTGATTATATTATTTTCGTTCTTTATAGCTAAAAAAATTTTTTGTAAAAGAATATTACTTGGTCCATTTTTATGTAAATAAATAATATAAATGCAAAAAATTTAGATTATAAAATTATTAATAATTTAAATACAAATTAATATTAATAATGTGATGAACGCAGAAGGAATTAATGTAGATCTCGATTTAATTTTAGACCGCTTAATAGATAATTTAGGGTCAGGAGTCTATTTTATATTAATCACTTCTGAAAATGGCTCGGTAATAAAATCGTATATTAACGAGGAGGAATTCAATAAAGCTTCAATTTCTCTAAATATTTCTCAAATTTACGAGATGACAGAAGAAATAACTTCTGAAATGGGGATTCATGACCCCGATTTTAACGTGATTCATTCCGATAATTTTTATATTTTATCAATAAAAATAATGAAGAAAATTATAATTCTTTTAATGGAAGATCAGATTGAAATCAGCAAGGTTTTCCACATTATTAACGAATGTTTAGCTCCATCTTATTGAACTACCATTGCCTAAAGGCAATGGATTCCTAATTCGTTGACCGTTGCCTTAACGAAATAAGGTCTTACACGATCTCCAAAGGCGTGAATTCCCATCGTTCCAATGGTATTATCATTATTTTTAATGATCGTGAT
>JAUWRB010000001.1 GCA_030610785.1 Promethearchaeota archaeon
TCAAACTCAATATTAGATATTTCTATTTTATTCAAATTCAAATTTAAAAACCTAAAAGCGTTCCAAATTTTAGTTAAAAATCGAGAAGCTCCCGTTAACTGTTCATAGCGTTTACGATATTTCTTATTGAATTTGTTTTTCGGTAATTTTTCCATTTCTTTTTTAATATTATCATCTGATATTGGTTGCTTTGTCTGAATATTAATCCAAGTATATGTGAAAGGATAATCATCTCCAAGTGTACCTAATGCTGACCATTGTCTAAGTGCATCTGCTCCAAATTCTGGCATGATTTCATCCGGAGATATAATATTGCCGAAACTTTTTGACATCTTCCTCAAGTCAGGTCCAGCAACCATTCCGTTTATCATTATTTCGTAAAATGGTGCTTTTCCGGTTAATTTTTTACATCTGAATAGAGTATAAAATAACCACGTTCGAATGATTTCATAACCCTGTGGACGATGAACTTTTGCGTCTAAATAAGTTTTCTTAAAAAAGGTATCATCTTCTAACCATTTAGAAATAGCTAATGGTGTGATACTTGAATCAATCCAACAATCACAAACATCCTTTTCTCCTACAATGTTTTTACTTTTACATTTCGGACATTGCTTCATTGGAGGTGATGTTTTTACCGGATCTAATGGCAAATCTTCAGCTTTAGGAGGAATTATTTCTCCACAATCATTACAATACCAAAACGGAATTGGCGTGCCAAAAACTCGCTGACGTGATATTACCCAATTCCAATCTAATCCTTCACACCAATCTATTAATCGTTGTTTATGTTTTTCAGGATACCACTTCATGAGTTCCCCGGATTCAATGATTTCATCCTTAAAATCTTTAACATTTATGAACCATTGATAAACTGGTAAAAATTCGATTGGTTTTCTACACGATCCCCTTTCTGAATGTATGACTAATCTATGCTCGTAATCCTCTATTTTTTCAATTAATCCCATTATTTCAAGATCTTTGACTATTTGTTTTCGAGTTTCTAAGATTGTGAGCCCTTTATATTTTGAATTTTTGTTCATGTGGCCATCTTCTGTAAAAATTTGAATCTCATCTAAATCGTATTCCAATTTCCATTTAATATCCATCTCGTCTCCATAAGTACAACAATACACTATCCCCGTCCCAAAATTCATATCTACATTTCTGTCCATTTGAATACGAACTGTTCGATTTGTTAATGGAATTTCAACTTCTGCAGCAGAAAGGTGATAAAAGCGCTCATCGTTCGGGTGAATAAATACTCCAACACATGCCTCCATATATTCGGGTCTGGTAGTTGCAATTGATATATATTCGTTTTTTCCTCCAACAATAGGTAATTTTATATACCATAACATTCCCTTTTCATCACTATAACCGACTTCTGCTTTTGCAACGGATGTTTGACAATTGACGCAAAAATGAGTTGGAAATTTTTCTCTATATAACCATCCTTTTTCGTGATAAAATAATAGAGATCTCTGAACTTTTAATTTATAATCGTCGTTCATCGTCCGATAAGTATAATTCCAATCAGTTGAATATCCTAATTTATCGAACTGAATTGACATGTTCTTTATATTATCATTAACCCATTCAATGCACTTGACTAAAAATTTTTCTCTATCGTCCTTAGAAATACCATAATTCGCCTCTACAGCCAGTTCTACAGGCAGACCGTGGCAGTCCCATCCTTGCGGGAAAAATACATTTTCACCTTTCATCTTATGATATCTTGCCACAAAATCTATCCATGAGTGATTTAAAATGTGACCCAAGTGTAGAGTTCCACTAACAAACGGTGGAGGCGTATCAATTGAAAAAATGTCTCCGTTGGCGTTAATGTCGAATTTATAAATTTTTTCATCTCGCCAATATTTGATCCATTTTTTTTGAACATCATTAAAATTAAATCGTCTTGGATAATTGTTTTCTTGTGTCATCCTAAAGTCAAATAAATTCCTATTTAGAGGGATAATTATTATAAAAAAGTATAATGATTAATGATTTTATAAATTTATTCAATAAATTTTGTTTTGAATGTATGGGATTAAAAAAAGTGGACCTGACGGGATTTGAACCCGTGGCCTCTTGATTGCGAACCAAGCGAAACATGCTGGCCAGAATTTGAATCCAACAATCTGCGACTAATCTACAGGCCCATTAAAAATGTAAGTTTTATTACTAATATATTTTTTAAAAAATTTACATGACTAAAAATATTTTACAATTTAAGATTAAAATAAAATTAGACTGCTTTTTTAATTAAAAAAAAAAATTAAAAATATTTTTTTAGTAAGAGCTAATTTTTTTTTCTATATACTCTTTATCAATAATCTGATACTACTTATATTTTTAGTGAAAATCGTAAAAGTGTGTGGTTATGCTATGATTATCACATATTGAGAAGATAATCTCATTAACCCCCTCCAATTTTTACAATTAATCCCTTTGATTCTAAAAATAGTTTGAATTCTTGTATTTTTTTTTTTTCAGTAAGAGGAATATTTTTTAACTCATAATTCATACCTAATCGTTCGTATTTTTTTTCAGCTAATCTGTGGTAAGGTAAAATGTGAATTTCAAGAAGAGCTAATTTTTTCATTAATTCAGCTAGTTTCGAAAAAAAATTCATGTTATCGTTAATATTCGACACTATTGGAACTCGAATAACAATATTTTTAAATTTATTTTTTACAAGTTTTTTTAAATTTGACAGAATAACATCATTAGTAACTCCTGTATATTTCTCATGTTCATCGCTATTTAAAAGTTTTATATCGTAATAAAGAAGATCAACATTTGGAAGGATCTTCTCAAAGTAATCCCATTTAGCGTGTCCACACGTTTCAATTACAGCATGTATTTTTTCATCTTTACATTTTTTTAAAAAATCAGCCAAAAATTCAGGTTGGTAAAAAGGTTCTCCACCAGATATTGTAATTCCCCCGCCTGAATTCTCGTAATATAGCGCGTCTTTTTTAACAATATTTAAAATCTCGTTTATTGGCATTTTTTTCCCAATTAATTGAATAGCTTGAGCAACACAATTTTTTACACAACTTAAAGAACAATTTGGTACCACGCATTTTTCACGATTTATTCTACTAGCTTTTTTAAATTGTATCGCATCATGCTCACAAGCAGTTAAGCATTTTTTACAGCCGATACATTTTTCCTCCAAAAAAATTATATCTTCTGTTTTTTTCCATGATTCTGGATTTTGACACCATTTGCAGCGTAAAGGACAACCTTTCAAAAAAATTAGCGTTCTAATTCCAGGACCATCATGTACGGCATAACGTTGGATATCAAAAATTAATCCTTCTAAATTTTTTTCGTTCATGATTACTATAACCCTAATAAGAAAAAAAGAATTAAAAGAAAAAAATCACATGATATTATGATTAACATTCTGTTATTAGCATTCTGTTCTATTAATAATATCTTCTTGTGCCACTTTTGATAATTCTGTAAACAATACAGAATATCCCGCAACTCTTACAACCAGATCTCTATATTCATCTGGGTTTTTTTGAGCCTCCAGTAGTATTTCTTTGCCAACAATGTTAAATTGTACTTGAAATCCCCCATTATAATTAAAAAATGTTCGAATAAGGGCCGGAAATTTGTCTATTATTAAGGAATTAGGATGAAAAGCTAAGATAAGTGAACTTCCATTAGAAATTAATAGATGATCAAGTTTTTTAACCGAATTTAGAACTGCTGTGGGTCCATTTTTATCCATTCCATTAGTGGGACCAAGACCATTTGAGAGGGTATCTCTAGATTTCCTTCCATTTGCTGATGCCGCTGTAAATACACCAAATGCTAAATGAAAAGTAGTCGATAAGATTCCGGGATTGAATTGACCCCCTCGATTATTTTTATGTTTTAAAATCTCAGTGCAATATGCTTTTACAACATCAACAGCAATTGAATCAACATAATCGTCATCGTTTCCATATTTTGGAACATTATTAATGAAGATTTGTCTCCATTCACTTCCTTTTTTTCCTTGATAGGATCCTCTAAAGTTTTTCATGAGCATTTGGACTAAATCTTCAAATGGAAGGAGTTTTTCTTCAAATACCATTTGTTTTATTACTGCTAGACTATCTGCCACCGTAGCTAAACCAAGTAATTGTGCTCCTGTAAAATTATATATCGCACCTCCCTTAGTAACATCAAGACCGTTTTCTATGCAATTATCTGTTGTTGCAGATAAAAATGGTTGAGGAGTAAGTTCTGCAATAGCAGTATCGAGAGTATCCATGGTTAAAACCATGTATTTTATAAAATATTTCATTTGATTAATGTATGCCTCCCATAGATCTTCGTAAGATGCAATTTCTTTATCATATTTTACACCATAATCAACTCTTGTAAACATGTCAATTCCGTTTGTTAACGCTAATTCTAAACACTTTACAAGATTGAGTTGATTTGCGTTTGTTGACCCATACGATTTATATGGATGTTGAGGCTCTACACATCCAATGGGCGCATATTCTCGAGCATCTTCAAGAGTAAATCCAAGATCTTCTAGACTTTTTACCATTATATCGTCATTAAATAAAGCAATGCTAGATCCTGACTTTATTGATTCCCCAACTTTAACAATAAAATCCTCTGGAGTTTTTTCGTGAATTCGAACGGAAAAAGTGGGTTGAACTGTTTTTAGATGAGTATAAGCATCTAACATGATATGTGATAATTCTGTCGTTGCGTCATTACCTTTACGATCAAGTCCCCCGATAGTTAGATTTTCTGAGAGCGGAGGTCCTTCAGCAGCTATAATGCCTTTGCTAATAACATAATTCCATAACATTGTAAGTTTAATATAAAAGCATTCAATTAAAAATTGAACTTCCTCATCTGAAATCTTTCCTTCACTTTTATCTTTTAAATAATATGGATACAAATATTGGTCCAATCGGCCAATACTTACTGCGAAACCACCATCTTCTAGACCACATATTAATTGATTAAAATAAATGAGTTGAATTGCCTCTTTAAAAGAAGTTGGCAGATTTTCGGAAATATTTCGACAAATCTCAGAAATTTCAATAAGTTCTTTTTTCCGATCAATATTGGGCTCGTTTTTTGCCTCTCCTTCAGCTAAAAGTGAAAATCGTTGAATAAAATTTTTTACGGCCGTACAAAGAATGATAACAGATTGTAAAAAAACCCTTTTTTCGGTATCCTCCAAAGAAAAATTTTTTAACCTTTTTTCAGCCTTTTGAATTAAGCCTTTTATTCCATATTTAAAAACATTTTCATGGCCTATTAGGAAATGGCCTACACCATTAACAAGCTCTACATCAACAAGAAAAACCAATTTTTCCATCATATTTTTTATATCTGGCTTTAAATATGATTGAAACCTTGCTTGAACGGTTTGGTCTTCGTTCTTCCAATATGGAATTAACTCTTTTTTTATATAATCTCTCTCTTCATTAGAAAGGAATAATTTTTGTACTTCACGAGAATCGTAAGAATCACAATCTTGTTCTATTGTATCGATTCGAACTTCAGGATATAAAGGGGTTCCCATATATTTTGTAGAACGGTTACCGACAATGAATTCGTTGTCCCAAATAACGATTGTCATGTTTGTTAATAAATCCTCCATGGCTTTCGCAAATCGAATAATGGGATTTTCTCCTTTTGTTTTTTTGTATGATTCTGTAAAAAATTTAGCTCTTTCAATACATATTTCATGTGGGTGATTAATTACTTTTTTTTTCATTAATTGAGTACATTTTTTATAATTGGGCTGAGGAATTTGTTCTAATACCATTTTAATACACCAAAAATTATCATTTTCGTTTAATTTGAAATTTTAAGAAAAAACTTTTTTAAATTTAATCTTTTTAAATAAAACTATCACATTAAAAGTTATATAAATTTTTATTTTAATAGGAATAATTTATTTATTAAAAGTGAAAAAATGAAGTTATATTCATTAATTTTCAAAAATTCTTAAAATAATGAGCAAAGAAAATTTTTCTAAACTTTTTAAAGAACGATTAATCAAAGACCTCTCTGAAGAACAAATAGATATAGTTTTATCAGGTCAATATGGGAAAGCTTTAGAATTACTAAGAGATGCTGAAGCAACAGGCTTGTTTCCTGCATTAGTAGGTCCGCCTGGTGTTGGAAAAACAATTTTATGCAGATATTTCGCTAGTCTAAGAGCAAAGGAGAATAAAAATAAAGGTTTTTATTGGTTAACTATGGATGAGAGCATCAAACCCTCAAATTTTATTGGATCTTTTGATCCCGCGATTACTTTACAAAAAGGCTTTGTACTCGAAGCTTTTAATTCGGGACCTCTTTTAAATGCGATGCTAGAAGGTGGTACGTTTTTAGCAAATGAAATCAATAGAGCAACAGAATATTCACAGAATACATTATTGGAGCCTTTAGAAGAAGCTTCAATTGGAATACCCCATTTAGGGCGAATTAAAGCAGATAAAGATTTTTTCTTTATTTGTGCCATGAATCCAGAGGAGCTTTCAGGGACTCATAGATTATCAGAAGCATTAAAAGATCGAATAAAAATATGGATTCAATTAACTTATCCTGAAAAATCAACAGAGTTAGATATAATAAGAATTAACCTTCCCGAGCATTTCGAGATAGAAGAATCCGAATTAGAAATAATATATTCAATTATTGAAGAGACAAGAAAAAATAAAATAGATATAGAGGTTCCCGCTTCTGTAAGAGCTGGAATTGCTATAGCGAAATTATTGGGAAGAAGAAGGCTTTTGGAAAAAGAAAAAAAAGTAAAAGAAAAAGAATCGGTTTATGTATATCTCTCTGAAATAGCCAGATATGTCTTATTAGGCAGTATTAAACCTAAACCAGGAGTAAAAGTAGATAATATTATAGAAAGCATTATTCATAAAACTTTAGGAGCATAATACCTTAAGTGGGTAATAATATGGGAGTTTTTCCTGAAAATCCGTGTGAATTTGCGGTTGAATTTGTTCGAAGGATGAGAAATCATCCAGATATAATTCAGATACCTTCTTCCCGTCAAGTATTATCAATACCTAAATTAATTTTATCAAGATATTATCGTAAAGGGAATCTTAAACCAATCGATTTTATAGAAATAAGCACTGTTACCTCATTTCCGGATAATCAAAAATTAGCAAAAGATATTGCTTTTGAAATTCTTTTTCCAAATTATAAGAAAGATTTAATGACTTCATTTTTTGATAAAGATCTTAAACAAAATGATATAGACCCCAATGAATTATTAAAACCTGAAGAAAAATCAGAATTAGATCAACTTCAAGATTTAATTGATGAAATCGAAACGTCAAAATCTGTCGATATTGACACTATAAAAGATTTAGAGAAATTTTTTGAAGAATTGAACCAAAAAAGAGAAGAAGAACCATATAAATCAGCATTAAACTTCTTTGATGATGATACCGAATTGTTTAAAGAAAAAATCACCTCTTTACAAGAATTAATTGAAGAAGCACGAAAAAGAATGGAACAAAAAATAAATTCCCTTAATCCAAATGATCTAAAAGCAGGCGCTAATTTAGACTTAAATGATTTAATTCAAGAAAAATCTCTAAGAGAGTGGGAGAAATTAGCAAGTAAAGCTCTTGCGAATCAAGATATTACTAAAGACTTGGAAAAGTTAATGAATTCCTCCAATTTTGAAGATCTAATTCAATCAATGAAATTTTTAAATGAAACAAATGCAATATCCCAAAACCAAATGGATCAATTAATACAAGATTTAAAAAAAAAAATTAATAATTTAGACCAATTATTTAATGCTGCTAAAAATTTAGGTGAAACTCCTCAATTTAATCAAGAAAAAGTTCTTAAAAATTCTTTACAACAGCATTCGTTTGAACACAATTTCAATTTGGCAAACTCGTTAGATCAATATTTTGGTACTAATCTTAGAGGCCAAATGTTGGAAAAATTTAATCAACAACATCAAAACGCTCAAATGAACCTCTCACTAGAAACTTTAACTAAAGCAGCGTTAGCCAATAAAGCGTGGAATGAACTTTTTAATAAATCACTTCAGAAATCTATTAAAGATGCAATGGCTCAAAATAAAAGTAATGAGGCTCTTAAATCTCTCACACATCAAATGCAACAACTCATGAACTCTTGTCAAAATATGCATTCTAGTCAAAAAATGGCTCAAAAACTTCCTGATCTTATAAAAAAGACTTTAGAATCTTGTGAAACCCCTGAACAATTAAAAAATTCAGTAGAATTCTTAAGAAAAATTGGCCTTCAACCTGAATCAGAAGACATTAAAACAGCAGGAAAAAAACTAGAGATGCCTGATGATCAAATTTATGAATTAATTGAACCTAATTATCAATTACTTAAAAAATTAGTTGAGAAAAAAGCATCAAATTTTGAAAGATTAGAACGTTTAATGAATCAACTTAAAGATCAATTGAATTTTGATCGAATTAAGGAATTAATGGCTAATGCACTTTCTGCCGATAATAGAGAAGCATTAGGTGCTATGGGCCATTTTGATTTAAATGCTGCGTTAAAAAGTGCTGAACAAATCGGAGGCAAAGAAGGAATGGATAAAGTTGTTGCTTCACTACAAGCGGGTAGTGGAGAAAATCTTCTTAAACAATGGTTCCTTCATCGAAATAATTTACCTATAAAAGCTAAAGCCAAAGTAAAAGAATTAGCTAAAAAAATGTTAATTGAAATGGGAATTCATTACTCAAGAGCAAGACTTGGAAGCACTGTTTCTGGACCAATTCCAATAAATTTAGTAAGACCATATACTATTGGAGATGATTTTGATAATATAGATTTAGAAGCGACTATTTTCAATTTATTAGAAAAAGGAAAAAAATTGGAGCATATTAATTACGACGATTTCTTTGTTAATGAAACAGCAAAGGGCTTGAGAAGTTTGTGTCTTGAGTTAGATATTTCAGGAAGCATGTCTGGAGAAAAACTTTCATCAATGGCTATTGCAGTGACAATGATTGTCTATAGTTTAAAGAAAGATGAATTAGCAATAACTTTTTTCGAATCTGACTTACATGTATTAAAAGAAATGAAAAAAAGTGTTAATTTAGAAGAACTAGCCGATGAATTGTTATCAGTAACAGCTAAAGGCGGTACAAGAGTCCAAGGTGCTCTTGAATGGGCAAGAGAACAATTTAAACGAGCAGATTCAAGAGATAAGTTGAATATTTTATTTACTGATGCGGAACTTTACGATCTTAACGAAGCAATAGAACAACTACGAATTTTCCGGTCTATGGGCGTTCATTTTATTTTAGTTTGTCCAGGCCAGTCATATAACCTTAAAGAAGCAACAAAAATGGTAAAAATTGCAGGCGGTCAATTAATGACAGTAGATAATTGGGAAGAATTTCCAAGCATGATTTCTGATATTATTAATTCAATGTTTTGAACTATATAAAATCAATATAAAAAAAAATGTCTTTTACATCTCTATCGGAACTATTAATAAAAATATTTGGAGAAAAATTATATAAACAATCAGTTAAATTTCCAAATAATAAAATAAACATTATTTCAATAAAAGTAGAGCCTATAAAAATCAGAACTATAATTCTCGATAACGATCGAGAGTATCACCTCATAATTAATCAAAAGAAAGCAGAAATATTCCACGATTGCCCTAATTTTTTAATTCATTCTTCAAGGGAAGATAAAATTTGCATTCATTTCTTAAAATTATTAATATTAATTAAAAAAGAACTTGCTATTAAAATTATAGAAGAATTTGAGAAATACTCACTTACTTCAGAGGATTTTGGCTCAAAAAAGAAAAGCAAAAATTATTTATTATTAGCTAATGCTTGTTTTGAGACAAATAATTATGTTGAAGGTTTAAGTTATTTAAGTAAGGCAATAATTAACCAAAGCGAATGTAAAGTAATTGTTGAAAAATTTTTAAGAGTAGCAATAGATAGAAATTTATTCATAGAATTTTTCGAGTTTTTAAAATCATGCCATGAAAACGAGTTAGACCAATATATAATTGAATTTAACGATGATATAGAAAAAGGGTTTAAAAAATTTCTAAATACGGTCTCTGATTACTCATTTTTTAGTATACTTAGAATTAATAAATCACTAAATAAGATTTTCAAATTTAAAGATATTTCGTTTATTGTATCTTTAATTGACAAATTTAATAAAATGGTAAATAGTTCCAATTTTAATGAAAGATATTTTTCTATTTATTTTATTAAAACCAATATAGAACTGTCTAAAGAATTAAATCGAGCATTTTGCGATATAATTTCTGGAAATCAATTAGATAAATTAAAAGAGGAATTATTAATTTATTTTTTTACTGAAATCGATAATTTTTGCTTGATTGACAAATTAAAGTTATTGAAAAAGCAATTTGACGTATTAGATATTCCTAAAGATAAATATCATGATATATATAAGAAATATAAAAATGAAATAAAAGAATTAGAAAAAAAAGTTTATCTTAAGAAATTTTCTTTTTTAAATTTATTAATGGAGAAATATAACATAAAAAGAACTAAAGGTGATTTTAGAAAAAAAAGAAACACATATTTTATAAATCATGACCAAGAAAATTTAGAAAATCCCGTTTATAATTATATTTTATCTCGTATTGGTTTTTTTGGAATAAATGAAACAACAATTAAATCATCCGAAATTGGAATTAATTATCTTATTATAAAAGAATTATTTTTAGATGATTTAAGCACACTACCTGATGTTTTTTACTACAAAAAACAATTTTGGGGAGAAACATGCGATTTTAAAATCAATCCTCTTAATGGTTTTTCTTTAATGAGCGAAAATATGCGTTATAATTACGAGATAGACCAAAAATATTCAAACATAAATGATTTAATGATTATAGAATGGGATTTAGCAAATAAACCAATTCAAGGATGCCTCGTTAATGCATATGGTTCTCAAATAATCATACCTGATCCAAATAACCCTCTTTTTGACGATTTAAAACCATTTGATACATGTTATTGTATTAGAACTCCTGTAAAAATCGAAGGAAATAACGTGAAAACAATTAATGTTTTAACCAAATGTTCTTTTAAAGATGTGATTAAAAGTATTTCTAAAGGAATGACCTTCATAGAAGGCTTTTATCCTTTTTCTCTGATAAGAGCCGTATTAGATAAAGAAATAAGTCCATTTGAAGCCAATGAAATTGTTGTAAATAATCCAAATAAAATATTTATTCCTAATTATAACAAGTTTGTTGAAACTTTCAGAAATTTTCTATTTAAATTCATTCATAAAGAAAAGGATTATATTTTCGAAGAAATGAAGAATAATCCCGGGAAAAAAATTAATCAAATTTTAATTTTAATGAATTTGTTGAACGAATTATCTGGATTGAATTTACCATTTTTAGAAATAACTGAAAAATTATTTAATCAAAATATTAATCTGAATGAATTCAAATTAAAATTTCTAAGCGAAATACATTCATGCATAAAAAAAATACTTAATAAACGAGAAATGGGCAGTACTATTATTTTTAACTTAAAAAAGCTTCGTAACACGCCTTTTTTTAAATACTCTAATCAAATTCTTGAAATTAGAAAATCAGAGTTTGAATCTATAAAGGTTTATAAATTTAAAGATATACATAATGTTTCAGAACTTCAAAAAACTTATTATGGCAAGCAATTTTTAAAAATTCTAAATGTAGGTTTAAACCCAACTGTTAAACCTGATGTTTTTAAAAAAATTTCTGATTTTGCCACTAAATTAAAACTTAATTTGAATGTCATAAAATCTGAATTTACTTGATTTTTATGCTTCAAATTGCAATTGGCCATAAACGCCATCATAACCGGGGAGAAACCAATATTTTCCTGATCTTATTTTTTCAATCGCATTAATTAGTTCATTAGGAATTCCATTATAGTTACTATTTCCGTTCCAAATATTATATTCCCCTTTATTATCTCGAATTAACTTCTGATAAATTAATAAATTTTTTTTTGTATATTCCGTTCCACCAAGAGTAATTGAAATTAAATAGAGAAGAGGAACGATATATTGAAAGTTATGATGATTAGGAGGTTCTTGATCTCTTAATTCATAAACCCGTGATAAGACCCCTCTTGTTAATTCCTTTCCACAATTTGGACATTTATTTATATTGCGTTTCGGGCTACAATAATACTCTATTCCATTAAAATGGCGCTCTGCTCTATGACCATTGTAAAAATACCTTCCCTCTGAAGGCTTAAACTCGTAAGTCTTAACGATTTTGTTTCTTCTGATAGAGTCAATTAAATTTGGGTAATTTAGTTTATTAAAATTAATCGCTGTACCTTCTCTACCTAATCTATGAAAATTAATGGAATGACAATCAGAATTAGAAATAATAGAAAATCTATTTAATTCCGATATCATTCTAACCATTTGTGGATCAGCACTTAATCCTGTTTCTACAGAATAAACATGTTCTACGCCTTGTCCTAAAGCTTCGTATATTGAATTAAAGTGAAGTTTAGAGCCTAATATGCCAAAATATGGCGTAAAGATATGTGCAGGGATTATTTCTATTAAATTTTCAATTGATTTCAAGTTTAAGATAAGTTTCTCAGGGGATATAAAAACCTTTGGCCTTCCATTAGAGAGATTGCTTAATTTAGATAAAAAACCAATTACTTCATCTAATTTTTCAAAATTTGGAATTAAAATGAGGAAATGTGCATTTTTGACTTGAGAATTGTATTTCCAAATAACTTCTACCTCTGTTTGTAAAATAAAACTTACTTCTGGTACTTGTTCAACACGAAAAAAACCACTTGAATATTCAACTAAATTATCTTTAAGTTCTTTCAACCAAAAAGGATGAAAACAATCCCCCGTTCCTACGATATCTATACCTTTTATTTTACAATTAGAAGCAATATTAAATATATCTATTCTATTGCTTGTACCTCCCGAATATTTACTATGAATATGAAGATCACATATTCTTTCCATGATTTTTTAATCAAATGTGTTAAAATTTGCAAGTATTTAATAATTTAATAATAAAAACTCGTAATTTCACCCAGTCACATAAAATGAGAAAAATCTACAATTTCAATGTATCCGAGAACCATGAAACTATTTTTGACCCAATTTGGAATCAAATCTGGCTTTTAATTTCTTTTTTTATATAATTCTAAAAACTTTCTAAAAAACTTTTTGTAAACTTCTATTGTTTTTAAATATTCATCAATTTCTATAAATTCGTTATTGGTATGCTCTAACTTAGGGTCTCCAGGACCATAAGTGATAGAAGGGATTCCATGCGATAGTCCTATATGATTAATAAATGTTGTACCCGTTTTTTTTATTATTTTTGGCTTATCTTTTATTGTATTAAAAATGGCCCACCTCAATGCTCCAATCAAGAGATTATTGCCCGTCATTTCATATCCTTCTATTAAACTTGAAATATTTTCTTGAATTTGAAAATTTATTTTTACTTGATTTTCATACATGTGCTTAAAGTTTAAAATGCTTTTTCTTATTTCGCTTAATATTTTTTCCGAATTAATAGAAGGGGGAAATCGAATATCCACTTGTATCACGCTTTCCGAGGGAATACAATTTGTTAAATGACCGCCAGATATTACGGTTAAGTTTGGTATTATTTGATTATAATATTTAGTTTTTACGCTTTTTTTACAATAATTTTCAGTTAAATGCCAACAAGCTCCTTTTACCATCTTCCAAATCTCTAAACATACTTCAATGGCATTTACATGTAGCCAAGAGCTAGCGACATGGCCTGATTCAGATAACACTCTAAACCCCAAGCATATTCGACCTTTATAACCGATACAAATTTGATTAATATTAGTAGGTTCTCCAAAGATAGCATAATCAGGTTGAATATTTGAATTCATGAACTCTTCAATTCCAATTAGACTGTCTTCTTCTCTTATAATACCAGAAAATATTATTTTTCCCGCATTTTCTTGTTTAAAATTATATTGAGAAATGGAATATACCATTGCTGCTAATGATGATTTACAATCGACAGCTCCTCGTCCATATATTTTTCCGTCTTTTTCTATAACAGGTAATTCACCTGGAATGGTATCCATATGAGAAACTAATAATAATTTCGGTTTTCCTGAACCTTTTTCGGCAATTAAATTCCCTACTTTATCAAAGCGAACTATAAAGTCGTGTTTTTTTAAAAAATCTGCTAAAAATTCCGAATACTCTTTTTCTTCCCCTGAAGGACTATAAATCTCTATACATTTCTTCAAGAATTCTTTTGCCTTTTCATCCATTAATGTATCACTGTTCCTCTATTATTTTTTAAAGCATCTAATATAGGTGTCTCGGTTAAACCGGAACAAATTACCACTTTTTGCACTCCAATTTTTAAGGCTTCTAAAGCTGCGTGTGCTTTCTTTTTCATGCCTCCTTCCAATTCATCTAAAAACTCCTCTAACTCATGTGAATTTATTGATTTAATAATTGAACTCTTATCGTTAAAATCTTTATAAATTCCCTCTACATCAGTTAAACTAATTAAAATGTCTGCATTTAAAGCTGCAGCAATATTACTAGCCGCTCTATCACCGTCAATGTTAACAATATCTCCATCTTTACTCTTTGCAAGAGATCCAATAACTGGTAAATAATTATTCTGTAATAAA
The DNA here is from genome assembly GCA_030610785.1 of Promethearchaeota archaeon. Taxonomy (GTDB): domain Archaea; phylum Asgardarchaeota; class Lokiarchaeia; order Sigyniarchaeales; family SOKP01; genus JAUWRB01. The sequence continues at coordinate 14,697 of JAUWRB010000001.1, forward strand.
AACTCAATAATAGGAGTATTTACTTTATCAATTTTTCCGGAAAATTCCCCTCTTTTCATTATCTTTTTACCATTAATCATGACTAAAATTTTTTCTTTCCTTATCGCTTCTAATATAGATCCATCAATTCCAGTAAATCCAAAAGCATTTACACTTAATTTCTGTAATGCTTCGACTAATCGCTTATTATTTTTTCCACCTAAAACCATAATTGCCGCTTCTATTGCTTCTTGATCTGTATATCTTGTTGTAAAACCTGAAGGTGTTGTAAAATATTTTGGTTCTTTGTTCATTTCTTTTAATGTTTCATTTATTTGCGGGCCTCCTCCATGAACAATTACTAATGTATATTTATCACGATAGTTAGAAACTATATTTGCAACATCTTTAATTACATTATTAAAGTTTTTTGCAATTAATGCCCCGCCTATCTTTATTACAACAATCATTTTAAATTTATATGCTCTCTCTTTATAATTAATATTTATTTTTAATATAATCGACTATTTCTCCAGCAATATTAATTTTTGTAGCAGTTGCTACACCTTTAAACTGAGGCGTTCCATTTATTTCTATTACAGTTAGCTTTCCTTTATCATTCATTAAATCTACACCAACTATTTCACCATTTACGGCTTTAGACGCCTTAAGACTTAATTGTTCTAATTCTGGAGTTATTTCAATTGGTTTAGCACTTCCCCCAATAGCAATATTACTTCGAAAATCCTTTTCTGGATGATATCTACCCATTGCTGCTACACATTTATTTTCTATTACAAACACTCTTATATCTGTAGGTGTTTCATGACTGGATTTTACAATTGGTATATATTTTTGAAGGTAATATATCTTTTGTAAAACATTTCCCATTGTCTCTCGACATTCTAAATTAGCAATTGCGCTATTATAATCGTCTAATCTTGCGATTAAGCGTCCCCATGAACCAATAATGGGTTTTAATATTGCAGGATATTTTATATCCTCTTTAATGGCTTCTATAGCTGATTTATCCTTAAATGCTATACAAGTTTTTGGTGTAGGAATATTATTTTCAATTAATTTTATACTTGTCAGTAATTTATTTCCTGTTAAATTCAAACACTCAAAATTATTTATTACTTTATAACCTTTCGACTCTAAGATTGCACAAGAATAAAAACCTCGCCAATAACTTAACGACCTTTCTAAAAAAATATCAAAATTATCTTCTAAATCCTTATCCTTAGATAAAGTATAATAGATCTTTTGATTATTCACTAATTTATAATTTATCTGCCTTTTTTCAAACTCGTTTATAATTTGTTTTATTTCCCAAGTAACTCTATTCATTACAATTCCAATTAACATATTAAACGACCTCTCGTTATAAAGATAATAAATTTAAGAATTTTAAATTATTAAAAGTTTTTATGAATGATCTAACAATTAAAATGTTTTAAAATTACAGATCTTTTTATATCATTATTTTTATATTTGAATGTATTTTTATAACATATTATTTGAAAGTTTTAATGATAAATAGTTACAATAATAATTAAAATATGGCAAAAAACAATTTTCAGCATCCTTCAAAAGATATTATTGAAAGTAAAGGAACAATTTTAAGAGGTAAAACTATTGCATTATGCTTGACTGGCTCTGTTGCGGTCATTTCTGCGCCTATTATTGCAAGAGAGCTGATGCGATCAGGTGCTGAAGTAATTGCAGTAATGACTAAAGCAGCTACGGAATTAATTAACCCTGCTCTAATGCAATGGGCAACAGGAAATCCTGTTATCACCAAATTAACTGGTGCCGTGGAACACGTCTATTTAGCAGGAGAAAGACCAAAGACGGTTGGAAAAGCCGATTTAATCTTGGTTTGTCCGGCCACTGCTAATACTATTTCTAAAATAGCACACGGGATTGATGACACGCCGGTTACAACAATCGTTTCTACAGCTTTCGGCTCGTCCATACCAATTGTAATAGTGCCCGCCATGCATGAAAGCATGTATAGACACCCAATTTTAGAAGAGAATGAAAAAAAATTAAAGAAATACGGAGTAGACATATTAGGGCCAAGAATCTCAGAAGGTAAAGCAAAAATCGCTAAAATTAACGACATAATTGATCGAGTAATTGATTTATTAATTGCCAAGAAAGATTTGGAAGGAAAAAAAATTCTAATTACCGCTGGTCCCAGTCGTGAGTATATCGACAAAATTCGCTTCGTTAGTAATAATTCTAGTGGAAGAATGGGTATAGAAATTGCAAAGGAAGCGGCAGCAAGAGGGGGAGATGTAATATTAATAGCCGGAAAATGTATGGTTAAAATTCCAGATTATATTAATACAATTAATGTATCATGTACAGACGATTTTGTAAGAGCTGTAAAGGACGAGTTATCGTATAAAGATTATGATTTTTATATTTCCGCTGCAGCGATAAGCGATTATAAACCAATAGAATGTATTGAGGGTAAAATCTCATCCGATAATGTTAAAGAATTACAAATAAACATGCGATTGACACCAAAAATAATTAATGTAGCCAGGAAAAAAAATTATAAAGTCTTTATAATTGCGTTTAAAGCCGAAACAAATGTTTCAAGAACAGAATTAATTGATCGTGCGCATGACCGCCTTTTAAAATCTGAAGCAGATCTAATCGTAGCTAATGATGTAGGTAGAGATGATATAGGATTTGGGAGCAAATACAATGAAGTTTATATTATTGATAAAGAAAAGCGAATAACGCACGTTAAGAAGCGGACAAAACGATATGTGGCAAGCAGGATAATAGACATTGCTTTAGAAAGTTACCGAATAAGAGATCTTTAAATTAAATTAAGATAAATTTAATTCAAAAACTTTTAAATATCTTGTTGTTATATTTTTGTTATCTTTTTCTATAGTTTTTAATACAAAGTAAAAATTTAAATAAGAGTTCAATTTTTTTAAACAATGAAGGAACAAGTACATTTTGAAAAAATAATTTAACACGATGATATTAGGGTAAATATCTAATATCAAATAGTGTAACAAAAATCTTAAGGAGTAAATATATAGTATCTTTACAATTTGATTATAAAAAAAAAATGAATTAAAATTTTATCGAGCGTGCCAAAAGTGACAACCAACGATGAGGGAAAGATTAAGCAAGGCACAATAGCTCAATTCATGCGTAAAAGAACACAATTAGTGGGCTTTGAATTTGGACATTGGAAACACACGCAATATTGTGCAGAGTTTTTAGACAATGCCCTTGATGCGATAGAATCTTTCCAATGGATGGAATTAAATAAAAAAGATTCTAAAATAATGTTCTCCTTGGATCAAGATCTATTTTTAGGCAGTTTAACAATTCTAAAAAATGAAAAACAACTTGAAAAATCTCTACCATTAAGTAATGAAGGAAAACGTACATTAATGCTTGAATTAGGTATAGAACAATTCGAATTAAAAGAATCTGAAACCCATTTAATTGAAGAAAAGGAAGAAAAATCTCAAAAAGTAGTTGATAAAAAACATGAGGAAGTTGAAGAGGAAGTAAAAAAAATAATCAATGATCTGGAAGAACTTATCAAGCCTGTAGAATATATCATTGATCTTGAACCAATTGCTATTATTAGATTAAGTGAATCTGAAGCAGCATCGTTTTTAACATCAGAATTAAGTCAAAAAAATATCATGAATTATGCTTTTGAAATTTTTGATAACGGCACGGGGATGTTGAAAGTAGATTTTAAAAAGTTTGGAAAGTATCTTGCTTCCAGTAAAAGCATTGAATTAAAACAAACAAGAGGTAGTCAAGGATTTGGCGCGCCGAGTGCTTTCAGTGATGCACAAAACACAACTGGAAGGCCTATTATAGCAATTTCAAAATCAGCAGAAAATATTTACGCTACAGTTTCAGAATTTTTTACAACATCAAAAAATGAAAAAAAATATATCGTTTACCCTACCGATGTCGATTGCCCATTTCTCCATGGAACTTATATTAAATTAAATTATTTAAATGTAAAATATATCCGGGGGTATGTGGACAAATTTATAGAAGAAACAGCCTATATGAATCCGCACATTACGCTTATCTATATAGATCCTAACGGTGAGGAAACTATTTACAAAAGATTAGTTTCTTCGTTTCCAAAAGAACCCAAATTTGCTAAACCACATCCTTCATCAATAAATATAGGCGATCTACAAGATTTATTAGCAAAATCCGAAATTAACTCTCTTTCTTCGTTTTTAAAAGAAAATTTTGTAAGAATTAGTTCAAAAATTGCTCAAAAAATTATTGACCTTGCGTCAAAAGATTTACAAGATAATTTAAATTTCTTAATTCTTAAAAACGGCTTTATAAATAAAATATCAAAAAAAAGCGATCTTATTTATTTACTTTGCTATGAAAAAAGAATTTTTGGAAAGTCCAAAAAACCCAGAGACAAATTAATAATTTATAAAGTTGACTCAGAAGATTTGAAAAATAAATATTGGGAATTAATCTTAAATTATAATCAATTTAAAGAAAATCACAAAAAAATTAACAATGATATAAAAAAATTTAATTACCGTGTGGAAAAATCTAAAACTTTAAAGGAAATTAAATTTATTGAAAAAGAAATAAAAAATCTATTAATAAAAATCGATGAAATTAGAAAAGAAAAAGAAATAATAAAAATTAAATTAGAAAAAGTTTTTGAAAATGTTAATGAAGGTTTAATTGAATTAAAAAAAATTAAAAAAAGAACTGATTTTGAAGATTTAGTTAACGAGGTTGAAATTTCTAAAGCTAAACCAATAGATTTAACGAAAAATCAATATAACTCGCTTTTCCTAGCATTTAAATCGATAAAATATATGACTCCTCCTACAGATACAGCTATTCCCGTAGGTGATACTGTATTAGAAAATACGTTAATAAAAGAAATAGGATTAAAAATCTCAGAAAATATTGAAGATTTCGCAGCACCCGTGGATGATATTTATAAAATAATTGATATTATACGCGATGAAAAGAAAAATGCTATAATACGCGAAGATCCAACTGTTAATGATTTAATTTTAAACAAAATCTCAGTAAGTTCTGAAGAAATCATCGATTTAAATTCTAAAATTTTAACTAATATCGATCTCATGGATAAAAATGTTAATATAAACGAATTTAAACAATCTGTAGAAAAAATTCTTACATTTTCAGAAGAAGAACTTAAAGATAATTATAATGATGTGTTTGAATTTTTTTTAATAAATTATACTAAAGACGATGATTTTGTATCAGCTGAAACGAGACCTCCAACGAGCGGTAAAGGTTTAGCCTATGTTGTAGAAGCCGTCTTAGCATATTCAAAAAATCTCGGAACCCCTAAACGCGCTCGGGATGTATTAAGCAGATTTGTTAATAGAACCCCAAAATTAAGAGATACTGCTGACTGCGCAATTACAAAGGCAGTTCAGTCGGTTAATTGGAAGAATTATAAGTTAGAAACTTATGATAATAATTTACCAAAAGGCCCTATAAAACTTCTGGTAAATGTTTCTGGACCGTTTGTCCATTTAATGTTTAAATCACAATCTAAAAGTGCTTTAGCTGATGATGAAAATTTAATAAAAGAAATAAAATTTTGTCTTGAAGCAATTGGAAGAAAGTTGAGAATCTTTCTTAATAGAAAAGCAAATATGTATAAAAGCGAAAAGAGAGCAAGTTTAATTGAAAAACACATTCCACAATTTATCAAAAGCGTGTATAACATAGCTTCAAGAGGTGAAAGCATATATAAAGCACGTGTTAACGAAAAAGAATTAATAGATTTAATGAAAAAAGCTATAGGACAAAAGCCTCCTTCGTTTATTAAAAGAGAAATATCACAGGAACCACCTGAAATTGCATCTCCTAAACCAATAGAAATAAAGGAGGAATATGTTAAGAAAGAAGATCTCCAAAAAAAAGAATTTGCCGTTAAAAAAGAGAAAATAATACCAAAGAAAGAACCAGTTGTTAAGAAACCTGAACCCGATAAAGAATTCATTTCAGTTAAAACGCTCAATAATTATACCGTAAAAGAGCTAAAAGAATATTGTAACGAGAAAAAAATAAAAATACATTCAAAAATAACTAAAGTAAATGTTATAAAGAAAATTTCAGAATCATTCGAGAAAAAGTCAAAATTAGAAATCGTGAAAGAACCGATAAGACCTTTGCCAGTCACATCAAGGGCCATTTCAGTAAAGAAACAACAATTAAAAATAGCAAAAATAAAAGCTCCGGCATCAACTAAGCCAAAACCCTCTCCGAAACCTCGTGTTACTCCTCCAAAACCAAAAACAACTCAAACTCAATTACCTATAATTACAACAGAAAGAATTTTAGAAGTATTATCAAAAGAAGAATGGCAAGCAATTACTCACCTCATTTTTAAATTAAAAATTAAAGATATGATGGATGCTAGGTTTTTACAAATTAAATTAAAAGAATTATTAAGGAAAGGATTAGTTTTAGAAAATACAATTAAAACTAAAAAACACTGGAAATTAAAATAAACGAAATGAAGAAAATATGAGTCAAAAAAAACCTCCCAGTTTAAATTATGATTTAAAAGCGACAAAAAAACTATTTAATGAATATTTAGAAAAAGGACGCGATAAAACTGAAATTAAACTCCCCCCAGATACCGTCAAGATTGATGATCTTGATAGAAATAAAACCTTAGCAAGACTTTATAAACTTGTTGATGATGTTATCGAAAAAATTTATAATACAGGAAGACCATCAATAAAATTACCCTCTAGAGCGACTTCTAATATTAAATGGGATGAGGAAAATGATTTATTACTTCTTGGTAATCAACTCCAAGAGAAACAGTTTCATACTCTTACTAGCGTTACAGATGTTACGAGATTGATGCGAGTGTTAGAAATAGTTGATGAATTGCTAGTTAAAGATATTCATGCTACTAAACGTGAAATTTTTTATAGTGATGTAAATTTATTCGTAGAACAAAAAAATAGCGATAAAAGCATTGAAGATGTAGCAACAATGTTATATGCCACGCGTAACTCAACTCATATAGTTGCTGCTCCAAAAGGAACTTGTGTAGGGCGCCTTAGAATTAGAGATAAAAACGATATAATTGACCTTGAAGGATTAGGAAGTGGTGGTTGGACAATTTCTCCCATGTTAGACAATATCGAAATAATAGAATCCGATGCAGAATTTATTTTAGTAATAGAAAAGGATGCTGCCCTAATGCGCTTAGCAGAAGCAAGATTTTGGCGTAAATATCCGTGTATCTTAATTACCGCACAAGGCGTTGGAAATGTTGCCGTGCGCATGTTTTTAAAACGATTAAGCAGGGAATTAAACTTGCCTATTTTCAGCCTGGTCGACAGCGACCCGTACGGGCACTATATTCACTCCGTTTATCTACGTGGGTCGAAGAGATTGAGTTACGAGTCACCTTTCCTCGCCACACCAAATATTAAACTACTTGGAGTCTTAACAAAAGATTTAGACGCATATAAAATTCCGAATGAAGTTAGGATCCCAATGAATAAACAAGACAAGAAACGTGTAAAAGACATGTTAAATGAAGATTTCGTAAAAAAAAACAAAAAATGGGAAGAAGATCTAAAATTAGCTCTTAAATTAGAAATTAAAGCCGAAATTCAAGCATTTTCAGCACATGGTTTTGAATTCCTTACAGAAAAATACCTACCTGAAAAATTAACAACGGGGGACTGGATTTGAGAATATTTCGTAAAAAAAATGGGGGTATTGTTCAATTAATTGATAAAGAAAAAATGCAAGAATGGCCGGTTGAATTACCGCTGATATTTATTGAATATATCAGAAATAAAAAATTAGAATCCTATGAAGATATAAAAGTCAAAAAAGGAGTAGAAAATTATCTTGATGAAATTATGGAAGATATAGCCATTCCGAGATTAATTAATGTCTTAGAAGGATCTGATGTTGAAGAAATAATTTTAGCTCTAACTCGTCTTGAACAACTCTCAAGAAAAAAGATTGAAATGATAAGACCGATCAAATCCTATCTAAATAATTTGTTAAAACTTAAAACTACGAAAATAGTTACATTAGCTCAAACTATTTCGGATAATTTTGCTAAAGCCGATAGGAAAAAGGAATTGGCTAAAAAAAGAAAAATTATGCAAGAAAAAGAAAAACAATTTTTAGCGGGAAAAATTGGTGGAGAAGAATACGCAAAGGCAAGAAAGGAATACCTCACATTAAAAGAATGATTTGATTTCTCATGAGTTGGAAAAAAGAAGAATTTTACAATTTTATCGTTAAAAATGATGTAATTGGCTTCTTTAAAGAACCTTTAAAATTAAAATCGGGGAGGTTTTCTTATTGGTATATAAATTGGAGAAATATTGCTGAAGATGTATTTTCTCTTGATAAATTAACGGATTACATTTTATCGTTTGTTAAAAATTTGGGTTTAAAACCTGATTGCTTTTTTGGCGTTCCAGAGGGAGCCACTAAATTAGCCTTAATTACTCAATATAAATGGGCAAAAAATCAAGAGAATTACGACAAAGGCGTTTATGCATTGTCAATGGGACGGGCAAAACCTAAAAAGCATGGTGCTCCTAAAGACAAGTATTTCTTAGGTGTTCCTAGGGGAAAAACTGTGATTTTGGAAGATGTAACCACCACTGGAGGATCTCTCCTTACTGTTGTTAATAATTTATTAGAAAATGATATTAAAATAGTTGCGACTATTAGTTTATCTAATAGAAACGAATTAAGAGACGATGACAAAAGCGTTGAAGAAATTCTTCGAGACAAAGGCGTAAAATTTTACGCAATGAGTGATGCGGTCGAATTATTACCAAAAATTTATCAAAAATTAAAGCCAGGTAAGGATATCGGAAAGCATGTAGAAGAGTATTTCTTAAAATATGGAATTATAAAATTAAAACTCATTTAAAATCCGAAAAAATATTACTCCTAAAAATTTTTTAATCATAAGCATGCTAAATTCTTCTTCTAAAAAGCTTAAACTTCCAAAGTAAGATCTATAAAATTAATTTTTTCCCAAATAAAAGCTTCTCCAAGTTACAATTAATTTATAAATATGATTAAATAATAAATGTTCTGAATTGGTTAGCTTTCCTTCATCCTCTAAAGATATTTCTGCTTCTGCTTTAGCCAATTTTAATAATTTTAACAATCTATTATCAATAATATTTGCCATATACGAATTGAACCAATCCATATCTGATTTCGGTTTCTCGCCATCGCTTATTTGTTTTTCTAAAAATATTTTAAATTCTCTAATTTCGTTCAGAAAAAAATTTTCTTGACGAATTAACCTCTGATCATCGCGTTCGGCGATGGCAAATCGTTGAACATCAACATTATCACACTTTTTACTAGACTCAATTTTTAAAATATTATTTTCAATAAAAGGAACGGCGATAAAAAATTTTAAATTATATTTCTTACCTTTCTCAAACGGTCCAAATTGTTTTCCAAATAGAGAAAAACCATTGTAATTTTTTACGCATTCGGTAAATATTTTTCCGTTTTTATAAATAAAATTAATTCTATTTAAAGAATCAATTAGTTTTTCCTCAATTTTGTTCAAATTTATTTCTCACTAAATTAGTCTCAAATAATTAAGAAAGTATAATAAGAGAAATAATACTTATATTAATTTATTAATATTTAATAAAATTCGGTGAAGATTTTGATCTTAGATGTTTTATTTATAATTATCTTTCTAGCGTTTTTTCTATTTGGTTTTTTTATTATTTATAAGCAAGTAGCTTTAGTCAAAAAGGGGGAATTTAACGTTAGTGATCGACTTCAATGTATTATTTACGGAATTATATTTAGTATAGCGCTAATGGTTGTTATAGCCATGGCTTTCATATTTGCTGTACAAACCCCGGAATTCTGGGAAAATAGTTCATTCCCCCCTCCAGATATAAACCCTCTTGCTCTAATAATTCCTTTTATAATATGCTTGGCTTACATATCTTTTTATCCTTTAATTGATTTTTTATTCATTGCTGTAAGTGAAGAATCAGATGAAGGACTCACCCCATTTCATAAATTAATAGGAAATAAAGTCATTAATATCTCAAAAAGTAAATATGGTTCAGTAATCATGGCCATACTGTTATATTGTTTATTTATTATACCTCCTGTTTTACTATCACTCTTAGGATTTTCATTCTTAATGATATTTATCTCCTGGATGCTCGTTTATCCAATGATGATATTAACTTTTTATGGTTCTAAAGGTTATATTGCAGGAATTTCAAATTGCTATTATAACATCCCGGATATAAGGAGATCAATTTTTCTTAATTTTGAAGATAGTAAAAGGGGAATGAAACAGTTTGCTTCAAATCCCGCATCTTATATCGTTTTCGGTTTAATGATATTTGTTTTTATATGGGCTTGGATTTCTATGATTCAAACCATCACTTTTTTTTTCACAGGAAAAATCGCGATTTCAACTATGACATCGGTATTTGTTTTTGTAACGCTTTTTTTTGGAATTATGGGATATTTCACCCGATTTTGGGGGAGAAAAATAAAGTATCGCGGGATAGATATTTATTTTGCCGCTTATTTAATGGCCGCTATTGGTATTAATGTCTTAGTGAATTTTTTAATCGTTAATCCCAATAAATTATTTGATACTTTTAATATGTGGGATTTTACAGACCAAATCATTCCAAATTATAGAATGTTTGCTTGGGCCGCAGTTATTGAGGAAATTATTTTAATTATCTTCACATCTTATTTCTTTCTAGCAAAAAAAAACAAATTTATAAGAAATATTAAGTATTCCCGAATAACTGAATGTGGAAATATCTTTAATCCAATTCCCCTATTCAACTTTATAAAAAATAAAAATCTTATTATCAGAAAACACGCCGAAGAAACACTAATTTTAATGTTTGAAAGAATTCCTCTAAAAGCTAAAATTGATTTAAACAAATTAAAATTTAAATATTTTTTATTTGATGCTTTATGTGATTATCACTCTAACGCAAGAAGAATTAGCTATAACATTCTCCTTCAATTAGAAAAGGATGTCCCCGATATTGTATTACCGTGGATAATTGAAGGTATAACATCTCCTAACTACGATAAAAGCATTCCTATTGCTAGATCTTTATTAAAATCTGAGATAAGCCTTTTAGAAAATATCCCTGAAAATGCAATATTTTCTCTTATTGAAGACCCAGAATGGAGATTAAAACAATATGGATTAATGATTTTGTCCCGTCTCGTACATAAAAAAAACGATTTAATTTTAAATTTAAATATTCATGAATTAGTTAATGACTCTAATAGCAAAGTACAAGTGGAAATTTTAAATTTACTTTCAGAATCTTCAATAGAACTTCCTGTACATGTTATTATTAAAAAAATAAATCATTCAAATAAGGAGATTAGAGCTGCTGCAATTAAGAATGTAAAAAACATTAAAATTGAAAATATTGATTCTCAAATAATCAATATACTCTTACCATTAATGAAAGACCCTACTAGTTCTGTTAGAGCTTCAATTTTTGAAGTTTTTGCTAAAATAGGAAATTTTAAGAAATTTTCTATCCCCATTTCACCTTTCTTAGATGGTTTAACTGATTATAACGAAAATGTAAGATCTTTTTCGGTTTTAGCACTTGAGAAATACTCTGATGAGGAACCAGGCAGTATAAATCTTGATGTGATTATAAATAAAATTGACCCTAATAATAATGAAGTATTAAGTAGCGTATTGTCCCTGCTTGGTAGATTATGGGAAAAAAATCCTGAAAAAATCATAACGATTTTCTTAATATTCATTAAGTTTGATAATGAAAAATTAAAAAAAAATATCTCAAAAATTCTTGTTGAAAAATATCAATCTCACCCAGACTTAATAATTCAAAACTTAATTAACATTTCTGATGTCTCTAAATTCATTTCAAAAGGAATTATTTCAACGACAATTATAAAAATTGCTAAAGCAGACCCACAGAATATGATTCCTAAATTAATTATATATTTAAATTCAAATAACGAAGATATCGTATTAAACGCAATTTCTTCTTTAGATGGATTAATAGACGAATTTTTTGAGATGATTAGCATTAAACCGCTACTTTCATTGATGCAAAAAGATATGAATAATCAAATAAAAAAAGAAGCTTCAAAGCTCATTTCAAAAATAGCTAAAACAAATCCTTTCTCTATTAAACCTTTTATTCCATTAATTTTTCAAATTGTAAACGACCAAGAACAATCCGTTAAAATTGTGTTATCTAAATCAATATTAGAAATAGCTAAAACTTCTCCAGAGCTCATCCCTGTTAGGTCCATTATCCCGTTTTTTTCAGATCAAGATTCTTTTATTCGTGAATCTGGTGCAAAAATTCTAGGCTTTATTGGATTTGAATTAGTTGACGAAGTTATTGATGTATTAATAAATAAAGGACTAACTGACGAAGAATGGATAGTAAGAGAAGCTTCAGTAGCTAGTTTAGGAAAGATTGTTGAACATGTGGAGAATAAGGAATTTATAATAAAAAAACTCGTCTATTTATTGGATGATGACCAAAATTGGGTTCGAAGATCAGCCATGAATATTTTATCTAATATTAAAGAAGTGACTGCTTCACAAATACCTTTTGAGAAAGTTGCAAGTAATTTGACAAGTTCTGATCCTAAAGTTAGAGAAGGATCAGTTGGATTGCTAAAAATTTATAGCTTTATTAACATCGATAGAGTTTTTGACGATATCCTAACTCTTTTAGGCGATGATTCTGAAGTTGTTAGAAAAAAAATGATTAATACCACTGTTGAAATAATTAATAAAATTGGTTTATCTAAGATTTTATCTAAACTTTTAAAAAATTTAAGCGATGAAGGTTCTTTAGAAACACAACAATCAATTGCCCTAATCCTAAGAAGAACTGCGAAATATGAAGATAAAAAAATCAAGAAAAGAATAATTTCTTTGCTCAAGATAAGATGTGAGATGAGTCAAGACCCGATCATATGTCAAACTCTGCAAGAATTGAGAGAGAGTTAATTTAATCAAGCTCAAATCACTAAATCTATCCTCTCTAATTATTTTTTTTCATGTTTGTTTTATTCACAGATTAATAACCTATCCTATTAATATCAGAATTAAAATATCAAAAAACAATTTAATTAAATATTCAAACAAATAAAGAATGTGGTGATATTACACGACAACCCCTCTTCATGGTCCCAATTTGCCAATTAGTAAAGTGCAGAAGTTCGAAGATTTTTATAGAATGTTTCAAGAAAAACCTGGTGTTTATAAGTATCAAAATCAAATTAATGATATTTTTTCAAAAGGCGATAACGCGCTTTTAATTTTTTACGAGGATTTATTAACTTTTGATTTTCAATTAGCTGATATGCTAAAAAATGACCCTGTTTCTCTTTTAGAGGATGCTATTGATGCCTTTAAAAACATATTAAAATTTCAAAGTGGAAAATTAAATATTCAAGATTATTTTGTTAGAATAACGACCAAAGACGACCAAAGTCCTTTATCAATTCCTTTAAGGAGGCTAAGAGCAAAAAATATAGATAAATTAATTTGGTCTAAAGGCATATTAATTAGAAGTTCTACAATTAGACCAAAATTAATGAACGCAACTTTCGAATGCATGGTTTGTGGATCCCAATTTCAAGTGCTTCAGCTTACTTCAAGAATAAAATGGCCACAATTTTGTGTTAATAACCGATGCAAAGCTAAAACACAATCTGATTTTAGGCTTATTTCAAAAAATTCAGAATTCATTGACTGGCAAAGCATAGTGATTCAAGAAATTCCTGAAGATCTACCAGCTGGAAGAATTCCGAGATCAATTCAAGCGATATTAACTTATGATTTAGTTGATACTGTAAAACCAGGAGATAGAATAAAGATTATGGGGATCTTTAAGTCTGTTTTAGCCCAATCAACTAAAAGTATTAATTCTAATATATTTAGGACTTTTGTAGATGTCACTTTTATTGATCCTGAAGATAAAAGCGAAGGAGACATGGATCTTTCTAAGGAAGAAATAAAAAAAATAGAAGAAAAGTCGAAGGAACCATTTATACAAAAAAAAATTGCTCGGTCAATTGCCCCTACCATTTACGGAAGGGACGATCTAAAAATGGCATGCGCTTTAAGTTTATTTAGCGGAACAAGGAGAAAAAAACCGGGAGGAAATTATAAACGAGGTGATATCCACATTTTATTTGTAGGAGATCCTGGGACGGGTAAGTCAGAAATCCTGAAAAGTACAATAGATGTGTCTCCAAGAGGCTTATATACTTCAGGAAAAGGTGCGTCTGCAGTTGGTTTAACTGCGGCCGTTATTAAAGATACTGAAACGGGTCAAATGAATCTCGAAGCCGGAGCAATTGTTCTAGCTAACGGAGGCATTGCTGCTATTGATGAATTTGATAAAATGGATACCGCAGATAGATCTGCATTGCACGAAGCAATGGAACAACAATCTTATCATTATAATACGGAAATTTTAACAACAAATGGCGAAAGAATCGTTATTGGTAAGTTCATTGATGACTTTATCGCTACTAATAAATCTAAAGTCATTCAAGGAAAGAATTGTGAAATTTTGCCATTTAATAATCTAGAAATTTATTCAACAAATTTCAATAAAATTTACAAGACAAAAATAAATAGAATTAGCCGTCATGAAGCGCCAAGTTGTTTTTATAAATTAACATTTACTAATGGTAGATCAATTAATATCACGCCTGAACATCCTATTTTTGTTTTTAATAAAGGGAAATTAAGATGTAAGAATGCTGAAAAATGTTCAATCAATGAATTTATTCCCGTCCCTAAATACCTTCCTAATTCAAGTAAAATAATAAAACTAAGAAAAAACGAAAATATTCAACACATTTTATTTAAAGAAGTCGTATTTCCAGAAGATTTAACACCAAAATTAAGCAGAATACTTGGTTATTTTATAACAAATAAACTAAGTAATGAAGGTTCTGGACCTGAATTTTATTATTCTAATAAGGATAATCTTGTTGTAGAAGAATTTAATCGTCTAATATTTGAATTATTTAATATATCTCCTTCTAAAAAAGAAAGAAACGATGGTTTGATAAGATTAAATTATATTTCTATAGAGTTATGTAATTGGATGAAAACGAATTTTCCTGAGATAATGATAATTTCAAAAAGTAAAAGAATTCCTTCGAAAGTACTTGGTTGTGACGTTGAAAATGCTAGAGAATTTTTAATTAGTGCTTTTAAAAGTGATGGTTATATAAACTCTACTTCGGCATGTATTAAAGCGGCATCAAAGGGTCTTAGCAATGATTATCAAGATTTGTTATTAAAACTAGGAATTCATTCTTATATTGTATTGGATAAAAGAAATGATTTGTATAAGGTTTATATTCGTGGTCAATCAATAATTAAATTTTGCGATGAAATATTTGAAAAAAATGATCATGGAAACGAAGAAATTAATAATCTAATAAATTTGAATCTAAAAAAACACATCGTCCTGAAATTTTACCTACTTCTTTAATTGAAACTATAATTAAAATCAAAAAAGATTTAGACATCCCTTACAATGGATATTTTAACCTCCAATTAAAAAAAAATAATGGTATAACTCGTAATGTTCTCTCGAATGAATTGAATATAATTAAAAAAAAAATAACTTTAATAGAAAATCAAATTAACAAGATCCTTACTATTTCAGAAATTAGGAAAAAAATAAAATATTCTCAAAAAAAATTAGCTATAATCTCAGGATTCACGAGACGTGAAATTGATTTTTATGAAAGGGGCTACTATAATAAGAATAAAAGAAATGTTATTAAAACAATATTAATCTCATCTATTAAAAATAAAATTGAAGATATTAGAAAAAATATCAGATCCGTAGACTATATTAAAGATTCAGATATTTTATGGGATCGAATAATTAGTATTGAAATTATTCAAAATAAAGCAAAGAGTTATACTCCTTGGGTTTATGATTTAACTGTCGAACCTAATCACACATTTATTGGTCAAGGAGTTGTTTTACATAATACCGTAAGCATTGCAAAAGCAGGAATTGTTGCCACATTGAAAGCTCAGACGGCCATAATAGCTGCAGCAAATCCGCATTCTGGCAGATACGATAGATATAAAACAGCTACTCAAAATATTAAATTGCCGCCGGCCTTATTATCACGTTTTGATTTAATTTTTGTTGTTGTAGATCGACCTGATCCATCTGAAGACGCACAAATGGCAGAATTTATACTACAAAATTCCATGAAAGGTACTGAAGATGATTCACTAATGCTAGATATGAAAGACGAAGGTATGACCCCTATTTCTAGAGATCTTCTTAAAAAATATATAAGGTATGCCAGAAGAACTTGTCATCCTATTTTAACCGAAGAGGCTAAAGAAAGAATAAAGGAATTTTATTTAAAATTAAGGGGTCAATATGATAGTGAGGATGCGATCATTTCTATTCTAGCGAGGAATTTGGACGCGTTAATTAGATTAAGTGAAGCTCATGCGAAAATGGCTTTAAGAGATAAAGTTACTAAAGAAGATGTTGAAGATATCATTATATTATTTAAACGATACCTTAAAGATACCGGTTATGACGATTCTACGGGAAAGATTGATATGGACCGACTTTTCATTGGTGATTCGAGAAGTAATCTTAACAAGCTTGAAAAATTTTTAACCCGAATAAAAGAAATTTTTGAAGAAAATAATTTTAACGCTCTTGAAAAGATGAATATTGTCCAAATTCTAGATCTTGAAGAAGATTTCGATAAAAAATACATTGAAAAAGCTTTAAAAGATCTAATTACTGATGGAACCTTATATGAACCGAAATTCGGGCTAATTAAATTCGCTAGTAAAGATGATTAAGCATATAGGTTGAGCAATATAATTATTATTCCAATTAAAAAATTAAAGATATTATTTACGATTATGTTGACGGAAACAAGATTGTTAAAAGTTTAACAAATATTTAAATCCATTCACATTGAGTAATTCCCGCATCTTTTAAAAAGCCTATCTTACTCCAGTGATCTATAAGTCTATTAACGAATTTCTTAACATTAAAGTCAATTAAATCATGATCTATCTTTAATGTTTTAATACTTCGAATGACTATAATCAAATTCCTTTTCTTCTTCTTTAAATTCCTTTTAATTAATTCTCTCTCATGATTATATCCTTTTTGAAATTCTTCATCGTAAAAATCTATATATTTGTGTTTTAAATAATCTTTGAATCCCAAATATGTTTTATGTAAATTTTCAAAACACCGACCAAAATCAATTCGACATAATGAGTTATCTTCCCGTATAATGAAATGTCGATCATAGACATCATATAAAGATAAGATCTCGTGTAGATAACATTGTCTTCCTAAAATAAATTTATATTTTGAAATTTTATGTTTCCCTACATTATCTCCTTTTTCAAATGTCGTTATAATGTAAGGAATAGCGGTTTTTTTTTTTTTGTATAATCCTGTTAAATAATTTTTGAAACATAATTGAGGGTCAAAAAAAGATCTAGTTAGATGGAGTCCTAATATTTCAAAAATGAATTTTTCTCTCACGTATTTTATAAAAAGTAAAGGTTCTCTATTTAGAGAAAAGATAGTCCATTTTTTATAATATGACCAAGTGCATTTTAATAAAAATTCTTTTTCTAAAGGAAAATTTAATATTTCAGCACATTTTAATATTTCATTTTCAGAAATTTCAGAAATTGAATGCCAATTGAATATTTTCTTCAAAATTTCTATATTTTGAGGATTCAATGTAAATATTTTTTAATTTCATTAAATATTAAAATAAACCTTTAATAATTAATCTCGTTTATGATAATTAAAAGTATTTAAAATAGAAAATAGTCGCAATAATGCCCTCTAGGTTTTTTAATGTAATTGAAAGATATTCTACAGAAAATATTATTGACTTACTTAGAGATGTCGAGAAAATATTTGATGGTGAAAAAAACCTAATAAAAATAATTAAAGGTGCTACTTTAATTGTTGGCGATCTTCATGGAGATCTTAATACTTTACAAAAAATAATCCAATTATTTTTTCGTGATGAATTTAAAACTCTTTTATTCTTAGGAGATTATGTTGATAGGGGCGCTAAACAGGTTGAAGTAGTTAATGTTTTGTTTTATTATAAAAGATTGATGCCGGATAGGTTAATATTATTACGCGGAAATCACGAAGATCCAATAATTAACCGTCAATATGGATTTTATGACGAAGTAAGACTTAAATTTTCCAATTATAAAGAAATTTTTCGACGCTATAATCACGTATTTTCAAAATTACCATTAGCAGCACTCACGTGGAATAGAATTTTTTGCGTTCATGGCGGGATTTCTGAAGGATTAGAAAATATTGAAGAAATAAATTTATTGTTAAAAAATCAAGAACAGATTAATTGTCCAATCACAAAACAACTAGTTTGGAACGATCCAAAAGAAAAAGTTAAAAATTTTAAAAAAAGTTCTAGAGGGCCAGGAATCAAGAATTTCGGTAAGGAGGCGTTAGAAAAATTTATACAGGAAAATTCGATATCCTATATTATAAGGTCTCATGAGAAATTTAAAAATGGATATCATAAATATTTTGACGATAAATTATTAAGTATTTTCTCTTCTCGTTCGTATTCTAAAAATGTTTCTACTGTTGTTGGAGTAATAGACTTAAACGGAAATGTTGATGTTATCCCGATTTAATTAAAATATTTATTATAAGCCAGATATTAATATTTAAAATTTCAAATTATCCAATCCTAATTCTTTTAATTTCTTAATATTTGGTTTTCCTGTTATTGGATCCCAATCTTTAACTTGATAATAGAATTTTTTCAACTTTTCAAAATCAGGTGTCTTACCTTTTACTGCTCCTTCTTTAGTAGGAGTTAATAATATTTTTGGAATGTGATCATTTTCGGAAGTTAACCCCATTTTAATATTGAATAATCTCTTTAAGTTAAAAATACGTTCTCCCATTTTTATCATTTGATTTAAATCTAATTTAAATCCCATTAAATTATTAATAAGCTCCGCCATGTAAGAAGGTGGTGGATTCGAAAAAAAGCAACAAATCAAACTAGAATATAATGCTCTATAATCGTGTAAAATTGCTGTTGATTTTGCCATTTTTTGATTATTTGAGAACATATTCATTTTGTTTATACCAATCGAGGAAAAATCAACTTCATTCTCTTTTCTTAAAACTTTAAAAACATCTCCTGAAGTATGGCACGACCCACGTGGAGCAAAAGCGTAAGTTAGCGATAACCCATAACAAGCCCTTATATCGTGATAAGGAATTTCTAAATTATTTATAGTAGCAATATCCTCTTTAGAAATGTTAAATTTTTTACCTACAGCCTTAGACCCTTCAGCCAATAAATTTCCAATTCCTTTTCTAAACGCAATTTTTTTAACTAACTCAAGCATGGAATTAGAATCGCCCCATTCTAATTCTAACCCTTCTATTTCTTCTTTTGTAATAATCCCTTTATTATAAAGGTCAAATAATAGAGCAATCGTGCTGCTGCAACTGATTGTATCCATACCGTAATCGTTACATAAATGATTTGCTATGCATATTGATTTTAAATCCTTGTTTAATATCATAGACCCAAAACCAGCGATAGTTTCGTATTCAGGACCTTCCGTCTCTTTATTTTCAACGATTATTTTTTTACCACAACCGATTGGACAACTATAACACGATTTATTTTTAATCCAGTATTTTTCTTTAATTTTATCTCCATTTATGTTATATGCATCGTCCCATTCCCCTTGTGACCAATATTTTATTGGGAGGTCTCCAACGGAATGAAAAGGAACTACGGCAGCACTTGTTCCAAACTTTCTTAATCCTTTAGTAGCCGTTGTATTGAGAATATATTTTGTTGTCTTCCTTACAATTTCCTTAAATCCGTCTGGATTTGATATTTGTGGTTTATTTATTGTACCTCTTACTATTATGCCTTTTAAGTTTTTAGAACCCATTACCGCGCCCATTCCTGTCCGCCCAGCAGATCTGCCTTCGGAATTTAAATTAGCATACTTTATTAAATTCTCTCCAGCTTGACCTATGCAAAGTACCTTTGATTTTAAATCTCCATATTTTTTTTTTAATTTTTCATGCGTCACTTTTGTACCTTTACCCCATAAATCTGAAGCGTCTAAAATTTCAGCATTACCGTAAAAGATTTTTAAAATAACAGCTTTTTCTGCTTTTCCAGTGATTATTATTCCATCATAACCAGCTTTTTTTAATTCAGGACCAAAAAATCCCCCAGCGTTTGCTTCACCCCATAACCCCGTATATGGAGACTTCGAACAAATAACCATTCGTGAAAGCGATGGAGCGTTAGTTAAACAAAATGGACCAGTCATGATCATTAAAATATTTTGAGGAGAAAGAGGATCTGTGTCCTTATTAATTAAATCAAATAAATATCGACAAGCATATCCTGCTCCACCCATGAAATTCTTTCCATGATTAACATTTAAGCTTTCAGTAGTGATTGAATTATTAGTTAAGTTAATTTTAAGTAGCTTACCTATAAATCCAAAATATTCATTATTTGTAATCACTTTTATGAACCTTTTAATACTTATTAAAATAATATCCCATTTAAATTAAAGAAGAATTTTAAATTGATAAAATCAATAAATACAATAAATTTTATTATTCTATAAAAAAGAATAAAATATCTTTTTAATTTTGTGAGTTGAACTAATTATTAAGGCTGCCGTGTTTGAAGATGTGAAAAAAATCACATATAAAGAAGATTATCCTAAACCCGTACCTGGACCTGATGATGTAATAATTAAAGTACATTATTGCGCTATTTGCGGAAGTGATTTAACTAATTTTAAATATAAGATGTATCAGACTCCATTAGTTATAGGACACGAGTTTGCGGGTGAAATCATAGAGTTAGGAAAAAATATTAAGGGATTTGAAATTGGAGATAAGGCCACTGGAATAAACATAATTAGTGAAGAAGGCTACGGTCGATCAAAAGCGTTAGGCATTATGAGAGATGGAGGCTTTGCAGAATATGTCAAGGTTCCTAAAGAATATTTATTTCATACTCCGAAATCAATATCAATTAGAGATTGTAGTATGCTTGAATCATTTGCTGTAGTATTACGAGCGATAAAATTATCTGAAATAGAAAATAATCAGAAAATTGCCATTATTGGAGGCGGAAGCATCGGATTAACAACTTTAAATACACTGCTTAGCGAAAAAGATCCAAATTATGTTCTTGTCATTGAACCTCACGAGTTCTTAAGGGAAAAAGCAATAGAGATGGGGGCAACTGATTCTGTACCACCTCAAAAAAATAAAATTAGAAAATTTTTAAAAAAAAATGGATTACCTTCGTATATTTTTGAATGTGCTGGTAACGAAAAATCTTTAATGCTAGCTCTTGATTTAATAGTGAAGGGAGGAACAATAATGAATGTGTCTGTTTTTAAAGGTAATATATCGTTTCCCATGTTTTTGATAAATTCTAAAGAAATAACCTTAAAAGGATCCATATCACATGACGAAGAAGATATTAAAGCTGCTATTGAGCTTTTTGAGAAAAAAAAGATTGATCCTAGTAAATTAATATCAAAAGTTGTTCCGTTAAAAGATATTCAGAACGCATTTGAAGAATTTCTTGAGCCAGGAGATCGAAAATTTATTAAAATAATTGTAAAGATTTAAAAAATTAGTTCATAATTTTCTTTTAATGAAGGACTTTAATTTTTCTGTAGAGCAATCTTTTTAACTACATAAAAAGAATATATATTTATTCTAATAAATTCTATATAAAAAAAAAGCATTTATTAATAAATAAAAGTATGAAATAATATGACTACTGGAATAGTATATCACCCTATCTATCTCGAACACAAAATAGGCACCCATGTTGAGTCACACCTTCGATTGGTCGCAATTATGGACTTCCTAAAGGAAAATGGGATCATGGATGATCCAAACTTCAAGCTTATTGAACCAAGAAAAGCTACTTTAAATCAAATTAGATATGTTCACGAAGATAGCCTAATTAAAGAAGTAAAAGAAGTGAGTGAATTAAGTGACGCCACGGGAAATGTACAAAGTCTAGATATGGATACTCTAGTATCCGGTAAAACTTTTGAAGCTTCCTTATATTCGGTAGGTGGGAATTTACAAGCAATTGATGAGATAATGAATGGAAATATAAAAAACGCTTTTGCTGCGGTTAGACCACCTGGACACCACTCAAATAGATATAAATGTTCTGGATTTTGTATTTTT
Organism: Promethearchaeota archaeon; assembly: GCA_030610785.1. GTDB lineage: Archaea > Asgardarchaeota > Lokiarchaeia > Sigyniarchaeales > SOKP01 > JAUWRB01. The sequence goes on from JAUWRB010000001.1 coordinate 37,052, forward strand.
AACAATATTGCTGTTGCTACGGAATATCTCTTTCGAGAAAAAGGCATAAAAAGAGTTGCAATAATTGATTGGGATTGTCATCATGGAAACGGAACATCTTCCATATTCTATAGCAATACTGAAACTAAAGATTGTGATGTTATCATGTTTCACTCTCATCAAGATGGGAGGACTCTTTATCCCGGAAGTGGGTTTATTGGTGAAATTGGTTCTGGAAAAGGTGAAGGAAAGATATTTAATTATCCAATGCCACCTAGAGCTGCTGAAGATATTATAATGAAGTTTTTTGACGAAATAATTTCACCTGTATGTCATGAATTTAAACCAGAATTTATTCTCATCTCTGCGGGTTTTGATACTCACTGGACAGACCAACTAACAAATATGGGTTGGACATATCAAGGACCGGCTAATTATTTAAAATTAATAAAAAAAATCGCTAAAAAATACGCAAATAATAGGATTTTAATAACATTAGAAGGTGGCTACGAGGTCGATAAACAAGCTAAAGCCGTTTATAATTGCTTAAAAGTCCTTAACAACGAAGATGATAACTTAATCGAAGAAAAACCAAGAAGTTCTCAACAAGAATTATTGGATTACATTGATAATAAGTTAATGCCCGAAATTAAAGATAAATTAAAGGATTATTGGAATTGTTTTTAACCATTATAATAAAGAGCTCTAAAACAGATATTTATGACAAATAAATCACGGATTATCACGAATGAGATATTTAATTCGACTTAAATGTGAGATCATGAAAATACTAATTTCAATATAACACTATATAAATAATTGAATTGATTTTTAATTACTAGAATTAAAACAATTAAATTTTAAAATTAAATAAAAATTAAAAGGAAGAAAATAATGTCAGATAATGAGAGAATGGATGAAGAAGAAAAAAAAGATCTAAATAAACCGCCTTCGATGCCTCCGCCTCCAACACCTCCCCCTATGACGCCTCCATCTTTAATGGAGCAACCTTCAGCGCCCCCTCCTTTAAAAGCCACTCCTGCCCCTATTATAGAATCTCCTCCTGTGCCTCCTAGTGGACCTTTACAACAAGATTTTGATATTTTAGCAAATCAAATTCAAGAAAAAGATAATATTATTAATACATTACAAAATCAAATTAATGATTTAAATTCTCAACTTACTAAATTAAACGCTATACTTCTTGAAAAGGATAATCAATTGAATCTTTTAAACGGGCAAATGCAATCGTTTCAGGAGTCTACTGAAACGTATCAAAATAGAATAAATGAATTGACTAAAGAAAATGCTGTATTGCAGGCAAAAATTCCAACATTACAACAAGAAAATTCTGTATTGCAACAACAAATAGGTCCGTTAAGGGCTCAAATATCAAAATTACAAGAAGATTTAAATTATAAAGAAAAGCGAATCCAAGAATTAAAAGAACCTAAGGCTGTAATGGCATCCAGCTTAGGTCAACAAGAAATTAGTTCTCAAACCCCCATCTATGGTAGTGAACCAACTTTAGGTTCTTCTATAAGTTCTGGGTTGGGAGCAACCCCCGATACAGGTTCAATGCCAAGCACAAGTCCTAAAGTAAGCACTTCTGGAAGCAGGCGCGTGTGTCCAAATTGTGGTGCGTCTGGTTTTGCTATTAAGGAGATCGAAGATAAATCAAGAATCATTAGTTACATACCTAAACCAATCTATGCTAAAAAAAATCTCTGTACAAAATGTTCTTTTGAATTTTGAATTTTTTATTTATCAATATTCTTATATAGCACTTTCTAAAAAACTTTTTGAGATAATTTCCTCATTAATATTAAAAATAATTAAGGAATCCATCGGAAATAATCATAATCTTATTTAATTAGGTTCAAAAATTTTTTTTATTTTTTTCAATTACATGTGGAAAATTTTAAATGTGGGAAAGATTATATAAATTCTAAATCGACCGTGTTAAAAAGTAAAGAATATTTTAAAAATTTGGAATGTCTGAATTAAGAGAGGAATTATTAGCCCCCAAACATCTTCGAAAGCGAATTATGGGGGTTGTCATTATTGCTGGTTTGTTAATTGCCGCATTTGCTTTTTCTACAGCTTTAATTAGCTTAATTTTTGACACCCAAAGGTTATCACCTAATAATAAATTAGCGGATGCTGAAGATGAGAACGCTTTACTCATGCTCCCTCCCTTTCCTTTTAACGAAAGTTTTTTAGAAGACCTGTTTTCAGATCTTAATCTAACTCCAGAAGAATTAGAAGATTTAATTCAAATGTTGTCTGAGATGTTTGATGGAAATATAGACGATTTAGATTTAGGCATATATGGTGCGGGGATTTTAGCACTTTTATTATCCGATGAGGAGGTATTTAGAGTTTACGATTATAGTACATTTAGTAACATGTCAGATATTTTGTGGAGATATGAATGTTTTGACGAATATACAGGAGATTCGTGGAAATCATCAGCCTCTAAAGATGTATACCCTTTTTATTCTTATGAAGATCACGATTCATTGTACCCCAATTTAGATATTTTATTGTTAAAAATGTTTTTATCGCCAAATTATGGCATGAATTCGCTTGTTATCCCGTCTCTTTTCCCGACACCCTTTATAATGGATGATAGTGTTACCGCACCAAGTTTGGACACAAGTTTAACAGCTCTTTATAAAGATGATTTTGATTGTACTACTTTAGACGTTTATTTTTCCGAAAGTAATGAAGTAGGCATGAAATATCAATTATTTGGTTTAGAATTACCCTCGGGTGAAGAAATAAACAGTACAGCTAAAGATGAAAATTACACTCCAACGGATATAAAAAATCTATTTTTACAATTACCCCCCTCTACAGAAGATTATAAGAACAATAATAATCACTTTAGATATCATTATGATATTTTAAAAGGTATTATTAAGGATTCTGATAATGCTTTTATTGTTGCTAACAAAATTAGAACTTATCTCCAAGATAATTTCGATTTTCCATCTGATATTGATAGCTATAATCCCGCTCCTGAAGGAAGAGACGCTGTAGACTGGTTTTGTGAAACGGGACAAGGTGTTTTTTCGGATTTTGCCTCCGCTTTTTGCGTGTTCACAAGGGCTTTTGGCGTAGCAAGTCGCTTCATTGATGGATTTAATAGTCAATCAATAGAACAATTTAACGATGTGGATGAAGGAGATAAATCAACTTACGCAATAAAATATAAAAACATATATAATTGGGCGGAAATTTACGTCCCTACAGATGTTTCTGGAGATGGAAATTGGGTTCAAATGGATATCTTATACGAAAGATATGGCGGAGGAAATGCTTGGAACACGGATGAATATAACTTTACTGTATGTTCAAATTTTACTGAAGGTGATAGAGGTCAAGTTGCTAATATAACCGCTACTTTAAATTCTACCACCGGACCTATAGGAGGTCAATCAATTACATTTACCGATATTACTACTGGACAACACCTTGGTACCGTTCCCACAAATGCTCATGGGGATGCTTTTATTTTAGTTAACATTGATACTACTCAAGTTGTCGGACCTCATAATATCTCTGCCAAATATAATCCTCAAACAGAAGCTTATACAAATTATACAATTTTTGATATTATTAGAGTAAACCTTCAAAATACTAATCCTTCTGAAATAAA
>JAUWRB010000008.1 GCA_030610785.1 Promethearchaeota archaeon
TATTGTTGTTTTCCTCTTTTTCTATTAATTTAAAATCTTTCTTTAAATTTTTCATAAATTCTTGATATCTTAGTCTGAACTTCGAATATTGTGCTTTATTAAGATACCAGAAAAAATATCTATAATGGCTTTCAGTAGAAAAGATTTTTTCAATAGTCTGATAATTAGTTGGTCTATACTCTTTTAAGTCTTTTTGAAGATCTTTATTATATGAAATAACTTCATCTAAAATTTTCATTAATATTGAGAAAAATGAAACATCAGCTTGGAGATCTATTATAAGAGCATCCAAGGCTTCTTCAGGAGGTATATTTCTTAGTAAAGAATGACTTAATTTCATCATTTTTAATATATTAGGAGGTACAGAATAATATTGCTTTAATCGTGATCCTTTTACTTTTTCTCGTCTAATATTAATAACGCCTATTTTTTCTAACTCTTTTAGATGACGTAATACTGTTGATTTACTTAGATCTAATTTTTTGCTTAAATCACCTAAACCTATATCGTTGTATAATCCTAAAAGCATTACCAATCGTAAACGGGTTATATTATTTAATGAGTCAATAGTTTTAGTTATCTGTCTAGCTTTATCATGTATTTTTTCTTGGGTTATATCGCTAATTTTATCGCTAATTTCTAAATTATTATAAAAATTAATTGCTTTACTAATTGTTCTTTTTGAAGTCGCATGCTTTTTTACGAGCTCGTCCCATTTCATACCTTTTTTGTAATCATGATATATTAATTCCCATTTTTTATAATTTATAGTTCGACCCATATGATAATATTATTGGTACTAATTTTTAAATTTTGGTACTAATCTTTAAATTCTTTATATAATATTTTGTTAATTGTACCGTAATTAGTATCATGATCTTTGAATAACGATTTTATAATCTTCATTTTTATCCGCTTTTTTATTAAATCTGGAATTTAATAAGCAAATTTTTAAGAATATTTAAATATAACATTAACAAATATAAATAATATTTATTTAAATTTTTTAATAAATAAAAAAAAAAAATAAAAAGTGAATAAAAATATCAGATAAAAGTTTAAAATTAAATGGCGCCACATCAACCTACAAAAAACATTCATTCAAAACTCTATTTCAAATTCAACTAATATATTTCATCTCAAACATGGTAGTTACTATTTTCGCAAACATGCAATTTTATTATACAACCATCATCTTATTGCCAATTGAACTATTCATGATAGCCTACGTCCTGTTTATGTTCTGGGACATGTTTAATGATCCTCTAATAGGTCATTTCTGTGATAAATCAACTCGATGGACAATGAAATATGGAAAAAGATTTCCTTATATTGTAATTGGATTAATAGGACTTGCTATAAGTTTGATTTTAGTTTTCTTTGTGCCAATTGCTAATCCCTCACAAAATCCTTTAGCTGTTTTTATATGGTTAATAATAGTTGTATGTCTTTTTGATACATTTTATGCCCTTTATTTTGTAAATTCAGCAAGCTTATTTCAATATAAAGTTAGAGATGATTCAGATCGAAGAAAATCAGGAGGACTATTACTTTTAACTGGAAGTTTAGGAATGATAATTGCAACCATTTTTCAACCAATGATTGTAGAATCAATTGGTAGAGAAACAGTTTTAGCATGGACAATACAAGCAATAGTGTTTACGATAATAATATTTGTTGTATTATTGCTAATGGGAAAAGGTATTCGAGAAAGCAAAGAACTGAGAGAATATAGAGATAAAATGGATTCAAAAGAAAAGATTTCTTTTTTTAAAGCTCTGAAGACTGTTTTAAAATTAAAAAGTTATGATGCTTACATAATTTCTTCACTAAGTTATAGCATAACAGTTGCAATTGCCATGGCTTCCTTATCTTTCGTTCTAGTATATGTATTAGGATTAGATTTAACTGCAAGTATTCTACCGTTCATAATTTTAACAATAGTAGCACCAGCAACCGCACCAATATGGATTAAATTAGGGAATAAATATGGTTCAAAAAAAGTTTATACACTCAGTTTTTTGATGATGATTGTTTCTTTTTTACCCATGTTGTGGATTAATGATTATATAGGGGTTCTAGTTATATTTATCTTTTTTGGTGCAGGCTTTGGATGTAATGGTGTAATGCAACATCCTATTGATGCTGATGTAATAGAAGAAGCCGCAATTAAAACAGGTACTCGTAATGAAGGGATTTACAATGGAATACAGACTTTTTTCATGAGATTATCAGTAGGTGTTCAAGTTCTTGTAATGGGTTCAATACAACTTCTTACAGGGTTCGATCCTGCGGCAACTACACAAACTGAATTAGCAAAATTAGGATTACGTCTTACAGTTTCAATAGCACCAATGATAATTTTAACGATTGGAATTATTTTATTTTGGATGTTGTATGATATTACTCCTGAGAAAGGTGCACAGATACGTGAAAAATTAATAGAACTTAATCTCTAACTACACTACACGATAAGTTGAATTTTAGCAATATAATTAGAAATTCTTTTTTTTTTTTATTATTTTCAATTAAAATCATAAAATAAGAAAAAATTGGGTTATTAATACATGGAAATACCTAAATTAAAATTAATTTGGCAATATTTAGATTATTGGGAGCAACAAGATCCCGACTTTCCATCAGTTAGATTTGGTCAAAAATTATTAACAGCGAAAGAATTGAACAAGAAAACTGATCAATTAGCTAAAGTCTTTCTAAGCATGGGAATTAAGAAGGGAGATACAATTGTTACAGTGCTTCCTACAATTCCAGAATTCGTGTTAACCTTTTTTGCTGCGAGTAAAATTGGTGCTATAACAGTTCCAATGGATAAAGAATACAAAAAAGGAGATTTCAGAACTTTAATACCGCATTCTGCTCCAAAAGTTATTGTAACAATAGATAAATGGCAAAAAAATCCTATAGCTGATAATTTACTGGAATTAAGTTCTGAATTTGAAGATATTAAATATATTATGGTTGGGAATCATGAATTGGGGGCATCAATTGAGGCGCTCATGGCTAAAGAATATGACCTCAACGAGGAATTACAAGCAACTAAAGAAAATCAAGATCAGGAAGATTGTACTCTTGTAATTTGGACAGGTGGAACAACTGGTTATCCGAAAGCAGTTGAAATCTCTCATGTTAATATTATCTACATGTGTCTAATTTTAATTAATATTATTTCTGATCCTTTTAAGGAAATGGGGTTGATATCTGAAAAAGATCGCCTAAAAGCTTTAGCAAACTTGCCAGTTAGTCATATAGGCGGGACAGTAGAATGCATATGTACAAACATAATTAATGGGAACGAGATGATTTTACAAGCTTCATGGTCACCATGGGATACTCTAAAGACTATTAAAAAAGAGGACATTATATTCTACGGAGGAGTTCCTACAATGTTTAAAATTTTTCTTTCTTTACCCGACTTAGAAACTTACGAACCAAAAAAACATTTAAAACTTGCCTTTTTTTCGGGTGAAAAAGTATCTAAAAAATTATTAGAAGGTATTCATGATCGTCTCTGTGAAAATATTATTATCGGATATGGTAGCACAGAAGCAGGAGCAGAAGTTACAACTACTAAAATTGGAGACGATTTTAATAAAATAGCAGACGGATATGTCGGAAAGCCTTTACAGGACATGGAAGTTATTATTATTGACGAGCAAGGAAATCGCTTGCCTCCGGGTAAAAAGGGAGAAATTTTAGTTAAAGGTCCACTAACAAGTAAATCGTATTTCAAAATGCCCGAAGAAGATAAAATGGGCTTTAATTCCGATGGTTATTGCAAAACTGGAGATATTGGTTACTTAGATGAGAAAAACGGTTTATATATAAGTGGAAGAATAAAACACATTATTAGAGTTGGTGCTTTTACAGTTTTTCCTCCAGAAATAGAAGATTTGGTAGTACAACATCCTAAAGTGGCATTAGCAGCAGCATTAGGGGCTCCTGACGAACTTAAAGGTGAAGTTGTATGGTTAGTAATTGGACCAGAGTTCGGAAAGAAATTTGACGAATCTGATAAAGAGGAGGTTCTAAATTTATGCAAAGATAATTTGGCAAAATTTAAAGTTCCACAAAAGATTATCATTTACCCATTAAATCCGAATGATCTTCCAATCACTAGAATTGGAAAAGTTGATCGAGTACGGCTAAGAAAAGAATTAATTCCTGATTAAAATTAAATATCAATAATAAAATTATAGTAAATACATTTAAAACTTAAAAAGAGAGGAAAAAATGTTGGAAAAATTAGTAAACTACGAAAAAAAAGAAAATATTGGGAAAATTATAATAAATAATCCGAAAATGGACTTAGAAACCATCAAAGGATTAATTAATGCTTTACAAAAAAGCATTGAAAATAATGATCAATGCGTAATCCTCACGTGTAGCGGTAAGAATTTTGCGTTTGGAGAAGACCTTGAACATGCTTACGAATTAATGACAAATCCTGAAATGCAATCTCAGGCATTAGAAGTAGTATGGTCTTTTCAAGAGGTTACGAGTTTAATGATGGAACATCGGGGCATAATAATAGCGGGATATCGTGGTTGGGTTATCGGTGGTGGTTTTGAACTTACACTTTTCTGCGATTTAAGAATAGCTGCGGATGATACTAAAATTTGGTTGCCTGAATTAGATGTCGGAATGTTTTTTTCTAACGCTTCTACAAAAATGTTAGCTTGGTTAATTGGAGGAAGTAGAGCTAAGGAGTTAATGTTATTAGGAAAGCAAATAAATGCAACAGAAGCGTTACAATACGGAATTGTTAATCAAATTTGTAAACCAGAAGAATTAAATGAAACCTTAACTAAAATTGCCAATCAAATTGCCCTTAAAAGTCCAATTTCTCTTCGATATGCTAAGGAGTTAATTAATTCAAGTTCAGAAAATACCATTCACGGAACTTTATTTAAAGAATTCAGATACATGATGGAGACGGGTAAATCTGATGAAGCAAAAATAAGAATCGAAGCGTTTTTAAAAAAACAAAAAAAAAAAAGAGATTAAAAATAAAATAAAAAATTAAAATTGGTGAGAATGAGTGAGTGAAATAAAAATACAAAAGAAGATTCCTACTGGAATTGTTAATATGTTAGAAGACTTAATTGCATCGTTTATGATAGAAGCAAAAGTGCCGGGTGCTAGTTTTGTCGTAGTAGCAGATGATAAAATAATATATGCAAAAGCGTTTGGAGCGAGAAATTTAGAACAGAATATCCCAGCAACCGTTAATACGTTATATGGTATGGGATCTTGTTCCAAATCATATACTGCATTGGCAATAATGCAACTCGTGCAAAATGGAAAGCTAAATGTAAATGATCCCGTGAGTAAATATTTAAACTTTAAACTAGGAAAAAGTAGCAATCCAATAACAATTCATCATCTATTAACACATACAACAGGAATTCCAAACTTAGGCATGTCAGAAATACTTGGTAAGCGTCTTTTAGGAATGGAACAATCGTATATCCCATTTAGTAGTTGGGACGATTTTTTCTCACATGTAAATGGTGCTGCTCAATGGATAACACCTGAACCCGGACAACGATTTGCATATTCAAACGATAGTTATACATTACTTGGCGCAATTATAGAGAAATTAAGTAACATGAAGTATGAAGAATACATTAAAAAATATATTTTAGAGCCCTTAAACATGAAGAATTCATTTTTCACGCGAGAGGAGTTTGAAAAATATACGGATGTAATGACTCCTTATTTTGCTAAAGTGGATAAAGGAAAAATCATTGAAATGATACCTGCATCGCACCCATTTGATAAGTTTATATATGCACCAGGAGGTCTTATTAGCAATGTTATAGATCAAGCAAATTATCTTAAATTATATATAAATGGGGGTAAATTCGAAAGTCACCAAATATTAGAAAAATCTTTACTTGATGAAATGGAAAAAGTTCACTTTAAGACGGAATTAGTACAAAATAATATTAGTAGTTTTGGAAAAGAAGGATATGGATATGGATGGGTAATTATCGAAGATCTTTTCGGTGAGAAATTCCTTGGTCATCCTGGTGGAACATCAACATCTTCTGCTTTTTTAGGGATAGTACCGAATAGAAAATTTGGTATTGCATGTGCTTGTAACTCCGGGACAGGAGGTAGCCTAATGATGATGATTCCTATATTAATCTCAACCTTTCTTTTAGGTAAGGATCCTATGAAAGATCTTAAATTCTACGAAACAGAACAGAAATTATCGATGTTAACTGGAATTTATGAGACATATAAATGTTTTCTTCGTGTAAAAGTTGTAAAAATAGGTGCTTTTCTCTTTATAGAACCTGAAGAAGGAATTAATGCATTTAATCAAGGTATAAGCATTCCATTAATTCCAGAAAAAGAAAATATTGAAGATTTTAAATTTTATACTCTATCTGGCTTAGGTGGAAGAAAATCCATTGATTTTATAGTTAATGACAAGGGGAACGTAGATTTCCTCATTGAAAGAAATAGATTTCGTAAGATAAAAGAATTACCTAATTAATCTTTTTTTTTATATTATATTTATTTTATAAAAATTTAAGTTAAAAATTCATAGGAGATTATAAATTAAAAATGAATAATCAAATTTACTCGGAAAAAGACCATTTTAAAGCGTTAGAAAAGGTTCTAAAAGATAAAAAATACGAGAGTTATTCAGTATCATCAACTTATATAACAATGCGCGATGGAGTAAAAATTGCTGCCGATATTGCATTGCCAGAAGGATTAACTTCTGATGATAAAATTCCTAGTGTTTTGATCCAAACGCGCTATTGGAGAACAGCAAGATATCGCACGCCTTTTAAAAATTTTATAAAACCATTAGGATCAAGAAATCATCTTAAGGCTTTTACGGGTTTTGGATATGCCGTATTAAGCGTTGATGTAAGGGGTACTGGTGCTTCTTTTGGAACTCGAATAGGTCCATGGTCAGAAGATGAAGTTAAAGATGATAAAGATATTATTGACTGGATTGTAAAACAACCATGGTCCGATGGAAAAGTAGTAGCTCTGGGAAATTCCTATTCAGGAACCACAGCAGAATTGGTTGCTGTATCAAACCATCCAGCCGTGAAAGGTATAGTTACAATGCACAACGAATTAGATCCCTTTATAGATATTATTTTCCCGGGAGGTATTTTAAATGAATGGTTTATTAACGCGTGGGGGCATTATGTGTCTATTTTAGATAAAAATAAAAGTAGGGGTTTAGGTATCTTGCCTTGGTTAATCATGAAAAGTGTAAAACCCGTTGAAATAGATAATGGCAAGGATTTGTTAAAAAAAGCGGTGAAAGATCATTTATTAAACGCAAATATAGCAGAAATGACAAAGGATATAATTTTTAGAGATGAAAAGAAAGGAGAAACTGGAACAACAATAAAGGATTTTAGCGTTTATCGATATCTAGATAAAATTGTTAAATCTAATATTCCTCTTTATTATTGGGGTTCTTGGATGGATGCCGCTACATCTAACGTGGTTATAGAGAGTTTTCTCACTTTTAAAAATCCTTTTATAGGTGTTATAGGTGCTTGGACACATGGATCTAAATGGAAAGCAAGTCCTTATTTATTATCTAAAATGGGAGTTGAACCGAATTATGAAACCCAATTTCAAGCATTGGCTCATTTTTTTAATAATTGCATTAAAGAACAATTACAAACTGAAAGAGTAATTTTCTATTATACTATGGGCGAAGAAAGATGGAAAAGAACAACCAATTGGCCTCCCGAAGGTCAATCATTAAACCGTTGGTATTTCCATGATAAAAATATGTTAACAACTGAGATTCCTAAGGAAGAACTTGGAGTAGACAACTATATAATAGATTTTACCGCTAGTACTGGAAAAAGTAATAGGTGGTATACTCAATTAGGTGGTTCTCTTGTCATCTATGACGATAGAATCGAAAAAGATAAAAAATTATTAACTTATACCAGTAATCCACTAAAAGAAAATGTAGAGATCACGGGATATCCGATTATTACTTTAAACATGAGTTCAACACATGAAGATGGTGCTATTTTTGTTTATTTAGAAGATATTGACGAGAATGGAAATGTCTATTTAATAACTGAAGGGCAATTTAGACTGATTCATCGAAAAATCTCTTCAGAGACTCCTCCTTATAAAATTTTGACTCCATATCATTCTTTCAAGGAAAAAGATTACTTACCTTTGATACAAAATGAAATTGCAGAAATTACTTTTGGATTATTACCCACTTCAGTTCTTATCTATAAAGGGCACAGAATTAGAATAGCAATTGCCGGAGCAGATAAAGATATATTTGCTCGAATTCCAAGAGAGGGCACTCCAATAATCTCTATATCGAGAAATAAGAATTATTCATCTTTTATAGATATTCCTATCATCAAAAGTCGATAACATTAATAAATTCTTTTTTTCCTTTATTAAATATTTGCAGAAAAAAGAAATCTTAAATAGAAAAATAATTCATGCAGAAATTTTTAAATTCTTTTGAAATTTTAAAATTATTAATAGAATTTATATAAACTAAATTAAAATGATGAATAAGAAGAAATTACCGTTTTTTATAACTGCATGTTGTTGCGCCCTTTTTATTGTTCTAACATTTATAGCAATGCTTACTTATCCAGGTGGTACATGGGAAGATCCAAATACAGTTGGATATGACTTTATTAAAAATTATTTTAGCGATTTAGGATGTACATATTGTCGTTCTGGAGCTCCAAATATTATTTCACACGCTCTTTTTTCAATTGCGATTTTGATTGCTGGAATTTCACTGATTCCATTTTTCATATCTGTTATTCAATTTTTTTCGGAAAATCCTGTTACTAAATGGGTTAGTCGTATTAATTGTGGATTGGGTTTTATAGTGGCAATCTCCTATATCGGAATAGGATTCACTCCAGCGAATGTTAATGGACAAGGCCATCTTATTTTTGTTCTTATCTCATTTATGGGGACATTGCCATTAGTAGGAATATATACGATATTAATGTTCTTGAACAAAAAGTTGCCACGATATCTTGTTATTGTTTATCTTGTTCTTACATTAGTATCTGCTTTTTACATAATATTAATGTTTTTTAACCCAGGAAGAGATACTTCAATAGGATTAATAATTAGTGTAGTAGGTCAAAAAATAATAATTTATGCTGAAATGATTACAATGATTATTGGAGGCTTGGGATTAGCAAAATATATAGAAACACAAAAAGAATAATCCACTTTAAGTTAATTTGATATAATTGTAAATTAAAATATTGATTTGAATAAAAAAGCCAACCATTAATTTAAAAATTCAAAAATTTTTAATACTTTTTATTTTTTATATTATAGCAATCATGTCTACATTAAATCATTGGTTTGAAATAATTAAACATAAAGAACATTTAATTGTTATTCGGGAAAAATTATCTGAAATCGACCCTCGTTTTCATACAATCTATACAAACATGTATCTGCTTCTTGGTTCTCACACAGCATTATTAATTGATACGGGGTGCGGACTTTTTCCTCTTAAGCCTTTAATTGACGAATTAATAGGTAAAAGAAAGTTATTAGTTTTTAACACTCATTGCCATTGGGACCATGTGTGTGGAAATTATGAGTTTAACGAGATTTATATCCACGAAAAAGAAGCGGCATTTATTTCAAAGCCCATCAATATTTCGAATCTAAAGGATTCTTCAAAGGATATTGTAAAGAAATACGAAAAAAACAATTTTTTAATCCCTCCAGCACCAGTTATTAAAAATTTAAAAGAGGGAGATAAAATAGATTTAGGTGATTACAATATTGAAGTTATTCATACTCCAGGTCATTCTCCTGGCGCAATCTCTCTGTTTACTGATAAAAACGAACTTTTTTCGGATGATACAGCTCATTATGGCGCGGTATTTTTACCTAAGAAAAATAAATTACACGAATTTCTTTCTAGTATTTCTAAATTAATGACTTTGTGCGAGAAAAAAGAATCAATTGAAATTTATCCTTCACACGAAGAATTTCCCCTTGGCAAAGAGCTTCTAGAAGAGCTTTATAATAAAATTAATAATATAGAAAATTCTTGGAATACCAAACAAAAAAATAAAGATAACTTTTTGCGTTCTTGGATTATTGATGATGGTAAATATAAATTTGTTATCTCAAAAATTTAATTTTTTTTTTCAGAAGATAAAAATCACAGAATTTTTTAATTAAAAAACCTCTCGAAAAATACTTAAAATAACACGAAAAAATAAAAAATCTACTTATTTAATCTATACTAATGAAACAAAATGAAATAATTAATTTAAACGGAATATGGAGTTTAAAGAATGAACCTAAATCGATTAATATTAACGCTCAAGTACCTGGAACTGTATTTGAAACTTTAATTGAGAATGGCATTATTGAAGATCCTTTTTATGGAATCCGTGAACGTGAAATGTCCTGGATTTATGAATCGGATTGGCAATACGAGACAGAATTTATTATATCTCCCGAGTTTCTGGAACATGCAAATATTATACTTCGTTTTCATGGATTAGATACAATAACGGATATTTATTTAAACGACGAATTTTTAGGTACAACAAATAACATGTTCTTTAAATACGATTTTAATGTTAAATCAAAAATAAAAAAAGAAAAGAATAAGATAAAAATCATTTTTAAGAGTCCAACTGCGAAAGCACGAGAAGAAATCATAAATCACGATTTGAATTTAGTCAAATCTCCTGAATCAATTTTGGGTATATCCACGCTAAGAAAAGCTCAATATTCTTTTGGTTGGGACTGGGGGCCAAAATTGCCTGATATGGGGATATGGCAACCCGTAGAGTTGTTAGGATTTGATGATATAAAAATTAATTCTGTTTACACTCAACAGATTTTTACTTATAATAAAGATCCGCTAAAAATTGTAAATCCTAGTGATATTTCCTCGATTAAAGTAAATGCTGTCAATTTAATAATAAATGTCGAATTAGATTCGAAAGTCACAGATATTGCGTCTTTCGGATATTCAGTTAATATCGAATTAAAAGCTCCAAATGGTATAATTTTAACAAAAAAAACGCCTCTTAGTTCAAGAAATCAGTCAATTGAAATTAATATTAGCAACCCTCAGATATGGTGGACACACGATCTTGGTACTCCAAATCTTTACGAGATGACTGTTTCAATTTTGAACGAAGAAATAATTGATACGCTCATTCAAAAAATAGGATTAAGGGATTTACAGCTTATTAGAAAACCAGACGAATGGGGGGAGACTTTTTATTTTAATCTTAATGGCGTTCCTATTTTTGCAAAAGGAGCAAATTGGATTCCGATAGATAGTTTTATTCCTCGAGGAAAAAAGAAAGGACTCTATGAAATGAATCTTAAATATGCTAAGGAAGCTAACATGAACATGATACGAGTCTGGGGGGGTGGTATATATGAAGACGATTTGTTTTATAACCTCTGTGACGAGCTAGGATTATTAGTATGGCAAGATTTTCCATTTGCCTGCCATCTATATCCATCACATGAAGAATTTATTGAGAATGTTAAAAATGAAGCAATCCAAAACATAAAAAGATTAAGACACCATCCAAGTCTAAGTTTATGGTGCGGAAATAACGAAATTGAATATTTATGGAAAATGTTATTAATCCAATCAAACATCAGTGACCCAAATACCATAAATGACCTTAAAAGCAGTTATATTAACTTGTTTGAAAAAATACTTCCAGCGTTAATCAAAAAATACGACCCTAATCGTCCATATTGGCCAAGTTCACCCTCAAATGGAAAAATAGGAGAAAAATTAGGGTCAATTGATTCAAATTCTCCTAATAGAGGAAATACACATTTTTGGTCAATATGGCATGGAGGTAAACCCTTTTCTGCGTTCCGAAAATTCAATTCTCGCTTCATGTCAGAATATGGATTTGAATCGTTCCCTTCAATAAAGACAATTAGGATGTTCTGTCCACCTGATCAATATGATTTCAATTCTCCTATAATGGAAAATCATCAAAAAAACGCCGCAGGAAATAAAAAAATCATGAGATACATGAAAAAGCGCTTTTCAATTCCCGTTAAATTCGAACAACAGGTTATTCTCTCGCAAATTACTCAAGCAGAAGCTATAGAATATGGTGTAGAACATTGGAGGCGAAATCGTAACAATTTTCGTTGCATGGGCTCTTTATATTGGCAATTAAACGATTGTTGGCCAGTGGCAAGTTGGTCTTCTATAGATTATTATGGTCGTTGGAAAGCGCTCCATTATGCGACTAAGAGGTTTTATCAATCGTTTTTCGCAAGCGTAAAGGAGGAAAAAGATAATGTGGAATTTTGGATAAGTAACGATCTAAGATTTTCTCGTGAAGGGACTTTAAAATGGAAAATTCTAAATTCACAAGGAAAAATTCTATTAAGCGATTCACAAAGCGTTAGGGTTTCACCGTGTAATTCTTTATTAGTCAGAAAAGTTGATGTCTCTGATATAAACAAAAATAGTAATGAAATGAAAAATAATATTATTTTCTTCTCTCTTGAAGCGGGAGAAATTGTCTACAACGGATTTCGTTTATTTGTTCACCCTAAAAATTTTCCCTTAAAAGACCCTGAGCTTTCTTTTACGATAAAAGAACACGATATAAGTAAAGATTCTTACATTATAAAAATTAACACTAAAAATATTGCACTCTATGTTCACTTTGAATCGGATTTAGTTGATTTTATTGCTTCGGATAATTATTTTTCAATGGAACCCAGAGAATCTCGAACCATAACTCTTAAAATCGTAAAAAATATTGATTTTGAAAAGAAAAATATGGAAAAAATACTAGATTCATTTAAGGTTTATTCATTACATGATTTAAAATAAATTTTATCCAATATTATTAAAAGGAAAAGACGCTAGCTTATTGTTTAGAGCTAATTATTTCTTTCACTCGCCCAATTTCACCACTCCTCAACCGAACTTTAATCCCATAATGGTGATTAGGAGAGTTTGTAAGCACATCTTTGACTATGCCCTCTGTTAACTTACCAGATCGCTGGTCTTTCTTTAATACGATTAAAACTCGCATGCTTGATTTGATATCTACTCGCTTTGTTCCCTTCAATTTAATTACTCAAGTCACTTGTAGGTCTTTTTTAATAATTAACTTCTTTCTTCGATATTCTCTAAATATAATTCATGTCTTTTCCACATTTTTTGTTTAATGTCATCCCCGATCTTTTCAGCGTCTTCCTGTGTTAGTGTACTGTTTGATACTAACTTATCTGTTACTTCAAGTTTTTGTAAAAATTTTTCGACAGCACTTTTAGCCACTCTTTCCCAGTTAATTTCGGAATATTTCTTCATTCTTTCCATTAAATGTTCTGAAATGGAAAATTTAATATCTGTCATATTTAATCTATAAATCTAATAGATAATTAAGTATAAATTTTTTTGCTTGATTCTTAATTTTTATTATTTTTCAGTAATTAAATCTTTGAGACACTATCTATAAAGTGATGGCAATTGCGAGAAGAAAGGCTAAAATAAAATGAATCTAATTCAGTGGACTTTATAATAGTTCATTTTTTCAAACGCATTTCAGACATATTAATTACTCGATTTTCTAATCGTGATTTTTCAGCAGCAAATCCCATTAAATGGCTTTCCAACGATGATCGTGCTGTAGTTAATTCTTTTTGATCTCCAAGTTCATTATTAACTCCTTCCATGGACGCTATAAATGATGCCATTAACGCCTCATCTCCACCCCCATGAGCGGAAAATGACATGTCTCTTTCCCATAAAATCTTTTTTTTTACATGAAAGTGGTCGTAAAAGACTAATTTTTCGCCTCCATAGGTAAAACGACCGACGAGCGTTCCTTTTGTTCCGTCAATTCGAATCCATCTTCCGTCCAAATAGGAATGTCCGTGCATTGTCATTGTAGCAGTGACGCCATTTTCAAACAAAATATTTACCGTTTGATGATCTGGGACGTCGTTATCGCAGTGAAAAACGCAGCGTCCCCAAGGGCCTTCTCGCAAAGCCTTCATCTTTCCTTCGGGGGATAAATCGTCAGTTATAACGGTTGCGGGCCATGCTTGCCAGTTAACAAAAACTTTCATGGGTTTAATGATATGACTTAAACTCTTGATGAATTTAGGATGATTTAAAATCAAGCGTCCCATGAAGCGAAGTAATCTCTTTTTAGATCTCTGGGTTATTCGAATCATTGGATCTGCGGTCATATAAAGTCGAGGTGCATACCAAGGACAAGTGTCAGCGATGGGACATCCATCGGTGCATCGTTTTGGTACTCCTGGAGGTGCGTTTTCCGATCGATAAAAACTTAAGCTTCCAAAAGACTGAATATTTTTTGTAGGTGATTCCACCATCCAATATAAAAGATCTAAATCGTGACAAGTTTTTGCTATTATAACAGGGCTAGAATCTGCTGCTTTTCGCCACGTTCCACGAACATAACCGTGAGGAAAATGCCAATAAGCAACATTCTCTGAATGATTTATGTTAATTATGTTTCCTATAAACCCCTCCTTTATTGCTTTTTTAACTCGAGAAAACATTTCAGTATATCGAGCAACGTGACAAATTCGTAATTGGCGGTTGGCTTTTTCTGCTGCTAAAACAAGTTGTTTACATTCTTTTTCGGTAGTAGCCATGGGTTTTTCCAAAAGCACGTGATATCCAATTTCCAAAGCTTTCAAGGCGGGGGCAACATGCATTTGATCTTGCGTGCAAATTAAACATGCTTCAGCAAGTAAACCTTTTTCTTTGTTAAGTAATTCTTCCCAAGTTTGAAATTGCATTTCAAGCGGAATATTCCATTCTTTTGCAAATCCTTCTCGACGAGCTTTCCGTGGTTCGGCAACAGCAATAAATTGAATCTTATCCTGATGTTTTAAAGCCCATTTTCCATAAGAATGACGCCCTCGAGCTCCAGCACCTATTAAAATAGCTTCTAAGGCTTTTTTCTTTTTATTGGTTGACATGTTAATTTCATTAATTTCATAATTTTTATTTATATTTTTAATAACTTTAGAATAAATTCTTTGGCGTTTCTAAAGTTTCTTTATCTGAAACGATTATATAATCGTCATGATTACGAATATAGGTAACCGGATAATCATCTCCCGGAAGCCCTAATAAAGCAATTCTTAAAATAGTATTAGCCCAATCATATGTAGTTCCATTTCGGCAATATAAGCGAACGCGACGCGCAGCAAGAATTTGTTTCATTCCAATATCATTAAGATAAAATTCAATTTTAGTTAGAAAATCTGGAGTGTTTAAGATCTTATTTCGTTCTGTTTCATTACAAATGATAGTGTGGGCTTTTTCTTATTTTTTTCTCAAGTGTTCTTTTTTACAAAACATTCAAATTTCTCTTCACGCGCCCTAAAAAACTTTTTTCCTCCGGGCTCATAATCTCTCTCTCTGTTGAAATTATAAATTCCTGAACCTCCAAATTCTGCGATATTCGCAAAAATAAATGTTTTATCTCTATTATCTCTAGAATGAATAATTTCACCAAATTTGTTTCGAAATGGATTAACGAGTTCTGTAAAGGAGGGAACCGCAATTAAAAATGTTTTATTTTTATCCATCCATTTATCAATTACAGAATAATTAACTAAGAAATCCTTGCAGACAAAAATTGCTATATCTCCAATTGAAGTTTTAAATTTGAAAAAAGTTGGATTTAAGATAATAGGAATTTTCTCTTGCTTTTCAAGGCGATTAGAATAAACTGGCACATTTTTAATTTGGAAGGAGAAGTGCCCATTTGAGTTTATTATTATAGCTTGATTAATATATGTAGAATCTTCTATATCTGAAGAAATATTTAGAGATTGAGGATTTATAGATTCATGATATTTTCCCGGAAAGATACTTGAGAGTTCTTGAGTAAATTCTTGAATTTTAAAATATTCTAAATGTTCCATTCCAGCTATAATTATTATTTTATTTTTTATAGCAAATTCGATTAAATCTTTTATAAGAGAATAAGGAATTGAATTCTCGGGAAAAATCATTATACTTTTTTTTTTAATGACCTTGCATTTATTCTTTGTTTCATTTTTCTGAAGTTTCTCAAGGATTTTTTTCCTTAAATCTTCAGATTGTGATGTTGTGTATGTTAAAATGAATTCTTCAGCTGCTTTTTTTCCATTCCAACAAGAGAAACTCACGCCAGCTAATCGTTTTTTACCCTTGAACTTATATTTACTCTTGTTAATTTGATATATAAAAATTTGTTTCCATTCCTCTTGTTTTCCTTCGTTATTAGTTAAGTCTATAGGTATAGGTTGAGAAATTAAAAAGTGGGCATTTTGGAGCAGTCTTGTATTATAATCCTCGTGCTGTGTACCTAATTCTATTAATTTTTGCTTATTTGAACTATCTTCATATCTTTTATTGACCATTTTTTTTATCATTTTTAATTTTGAGAGATTTAAATCTTCTTCCTTAAATCTTAGATATCGATAGTTTTCTCTCGAAAGAAAAAATGCAATATCAAAAATGTCATAATCAAAAATTTCATCAATAACTAATATCTTATTCTTTTTTGTAATTGAAATATAGTCAAATTCTCCGTTTTCCTTTTTAATGAATAATCTAACCATTATTTCATTTTCAAGTAAGCTATCTAAATTCGTAATATCTAGAAAAAAAGGTGATTGAGTAGCAATGAATATTTGTATTAGGCTTGAAGATTCATGAAGGTATTTAAAAAAAGCTCTCTGAAGACTTGGATGTAAACTAATTTCGGGTTCATCTATAATAATTATACGGTTATTGCGTTCGAATCTCACATATTCCTTTAAAGCATTTTCAATTGATCCCATATTAATCTCATCTAGAAACGATTCATAATTGATGAGAGGTCCAAGCTTTAAATATTCAATTAAAAAAACTAGATTTAAGAGTTGTGTTGTTCCACTTCCATACCAATTCCAATTAGTGATCTCATGGTTTATAAATTCATCTCTTATCAATACTGATCTTCTACGTCCTCTACTAATCTTTTTAATTGCTTGAATCTGGATGTCGGGGAAAAATTTATTTATCTGTCTTTTCCAACTGTCAAATACTCTTTTAAATGTACTTAAAAGCGCCCCTCCATTCTCTATTATCAGTTTGTCAGTAGGCGTTAAATCAGCCTCCTCTCCAGATTCTAAAGCGCAAACATCTAAATTATTAATGAAATCGGGTATTTTCCATGATTCAAATCTTTCATTTGCATTGTTCTGATTGCCTTGTTCCTCTATTGAAGCAGCTTCAATCTTTAAATACTTATCTAATTGCAATTCTACTAAAGTTTTGAAGAATAAATTTAATTCTGAATAAATATCAGTAGTATCCCCTACTGATTCTACTAAGGTTCTATGATTTGGAATGTAATAAATCTCACTCAATGGAAAGTTAGGAAATTTTTCTTGAAATGTTTGTGCTCGGTTAATATTATTGTAAGTTCTTTCTTTACTTAAATCTTGAAAGATCATTGATAATGCGTAAGTTTTTCCACTATTATTTTTTCCAACAAAAATATTAAAATCCTTAAAAGCGAAATCAAAAGGCCATCTTCTACCTTTAGAAATAATGAACTTTTTTTCTTTTACCCATTCTAAACCTTGAGCTGTTAAACCTATTTCCACTTGAGGAACATTATTAAGAGCTTTTTGTATGCTATGGGGTAAATTTTTAATATTTTCAACATCTACTTCGGATAATTTAAAGATTTCATTTAGTATCTCAATAATTTTTTCAGTTGTTACTTGATCTAAATCTTCCCAGATATTTAGTCGAACTCTTGGATCATAAAAAATAAGATAAATATTACTATAATTGAAGACTTTAGGATTATTTTCAATGAAAAACATCGAAATTTGTACTTCATTGGAAAAATCAAACTTACATTCATATGATATAGAAGGGAATTCATATCTTAGCTGGTCAAGAAATGTGCGATCATAAAAGTCTTGCCCCATACACTGGATATGTTTTCTTAGGATCCTGTTAAATATATAAGCAATTATATCTTTAATTTCAACGAGTGATGCAATTGTGGATAATCTCACATGATAGTATTGGAAATGTAATACTGAATTTAAAATAAGTAAATCGTTAATTCTAACCTTTAATTCGCTATCATCAATGATTTTATTGATAAGACATTCTTCACACACGATTATGATAAACTTTTTAAATAAAATGTAATATCCAGCATGCTTTTGATTAGCAGCACAAAAAAAAAAATCTTTTAAAATTGTTGGAGTTCTAAAGTCTAAAAGCCACTCTAAGTTTTCTACAATAATTTTTATGAAACTACGCTCATTTCCTTTAATACTTTCAATAAACTTCTCACTTTCTGATTTAAAATCTTCTTTATTTAACAAATTCAATTTTATTATTGGTGTTACTAAATTAAGAATTCCCTCTGGAATTTTTTCGATATTTTTTATTTCTTGAGTTATTCTACTTGTATATAAAGTAAAATGAATCAAATTTATATTTAGATCTTCAAAATAAACCTTAATATCCATTCGTGGCTCTGTTTGAAATTGAGAAAAATCAAGATTTGAAAAGTGTTGAATGAAAGAAATTTTACTAATATTATCTTCTTTAAACTCTTTTTCAGAAGTTTCTAGAGTGTATTCTCTTCTTATTCCAATAGACTTGCCACTATTATCAATAAAATCAAAAAAAACGACCGACTTATTAAAAATTTCGTGATATTTCAACGTTCCCTTTAAATAATTGTTTAGATATTGTAAATTATCGAATTTAATATATATAGGGAAAAGAATGAGAGAAAATAATGGAATATTTAATGCATAAGATTCAATTTGAAGACTCTTTTCAATTATTGGATAAACTGATTCATCTCCAATTGTCCTTATTTCTTTGTTTTCTTCTAAAAATTTAAAATTTTTATGATGAGCTTCTGAATTACTCAAATAAAGATTATATTGAATTGAATTAAAATCCCAATCTTCTTGAGATAAATGCATACTTTTATTATCCCTAAAATTTTGATTAAAGATTAATTTAGAAGAATCAAAGTTGGTATCGATATTGGATACTTTTGACTTTATCTTTTCCCAATACTTTTCCCAATCTTCAACATTTAAAACACTAAATTTAATATCGAAGTTATCAGTTTTATGAGGAATCTTTCTTAGGTTTTTATGAATAGCCAAGATGTTTTCTTTAGATTCATCAGTAAATCTGAAAATTGATGTTATATATTTCCATTCTTCACCCTCCTTATAAATAGCTACTCTAAAATCAATATTTTTATATAAAGGATTTAAAAATTTATGGACTTCTTCAATTGAGGGATTATTCATATTAATACATCAAATATCTTTTAGTTAATTCTTTTAATTTATTATACATTTTATATTAAGTCTTTTATCTTTTTTATATGAAGTTATATTTTTAGAAAGTGTTTTTTTCCAAATAATATTTTCAATTATTACTATTACATTAAAAATAAGTTATCTTCATCGGGAATTAATTCTATATCCCAATTCACCGGTGTGTTATCAACCAAAGCAAAATCACTGAGTTTAAATTATCCGTACTAATAATCCCTTCAAGTTCATTCCCCTCGGTATCTTTTCCATAAAAGCAAGGTAGTTCTTTCAAATCATAGGGAAAGTTTATAGTAAAATCCATCGATTGAGATCTCCAAGTAATATCAATGCTCGTATCAGCAACAGGGAGTATTTTAGGTGTTTGAATTATGAGTTTATATTTTGAAAAATAATTTTTAGAAAGCTCTTTTAAATAATCAATTGCTCGTTTCCATTGCTCTTGATTAAAACTTGGGCTTTCATTATCATCCCAATTGTCTTTCAACCCTATTATATGTTTCTTTGCTTTTATTATCTCATTGTATAGTTCTTTAAATTCTATCTTTTCTTGTGTTGTCATTTTTTCTAAGTTGCTACAAAAATTTAGATATTTCTATAGTATTTTAGTATTAACAATAAGTTATAAATAAAAATTTATCGCGATATATCCAAATTCTCGCTTTTTTTGTCAAAAAATTTCTCATAGGCTTATCAGTTCTAATAAAGATTTTAAAGATAATCCTGTCTCTCTATGGAATATGTAATTGTTTGAAGCGAAGTTACAATTCTTTATATTTTTTACTTTATAAGCCCATTCTTTACGAGTCAACTCTATTTTATGGTATTTCAAATGATTATAATCAAGAATTTCAGCATCCTCAATAGGAGGATTATTTAAATCAAAAGTAAGGTGATCTCCTTCTCGGATTAAATTTGAATTAATGAGATCAATTAAAGAAGGGTTTTTTTTATAAAATTTGCTAAGATCATACTGGTTCGGCCTCTTAAGTAATTTAAATGAGTTTATAACTAATTCACCGGGATTAAGATGCAAACTTCTGCTTACATCTCTATCTTCAATTAGTATTTCTTTAAGGTTTGCAGCTAAGAGAATCGATAAGCCTAAAGTTAGGCGAACATTTAAACCAAAACGTAGTTTTATCGGTGAATCTAATAAAGAAAGGACAAGTTTTCTGAATTCTTCAGTTAATTCGTAAGATCCTATTTGTTTAATTGAATGTAGAAATGTTTTAGCTTGTTCTATATCAAATAAATTTTTAAAATATTTGTTTTCAAATTTCTTGTTCCAATACCTTATTAAAGCATGCTCTCTATTAGAAAAATTAAAGATATTTCTATTAATGTGAAAATTTTTGTTCAAAATTCTGTTTGCTTGAAAAAAAGCTACGAATGCAACAATTTCTGGTAAGTTCCCCATATCATCAAATTCATTGATTAATTGTCTAGATTTATCAAACACTTCTGAATTTACAAATCGATATTCTCTTTCTTTCTTCTCTAATATAAATAGAGCACATTCCTTAATTTTTGGATCTTCTTGATCCTTTTGATTATTACTCAAAAGGTCATTGAAATATTCCAAATCTGTGTGTGCTAAATAGTTTTCTATATTTTTAATAACTAATGAAAATTTATCCTTGAATTTTTCAAAATATTTGTTTTCCACCATCTTTATTATGAATAAATAAAAGTTTTCTTGATTTATGTGAGGTAATTCCATTTTTTGCATGAAATTTAATATATCAATAATCGTGAACAAGCTCTTGTTAGATATTGGAAGAAATTGAAGAAAATCTTCTTTTTTACTTAAAAAAGAAAAAATTATCATATTCATTCTTTCTTTATCCAAAAAAACCTCTCCTTAATTCATGTAATACACTTCATCTATTACAAAAAGCACATTTATTTCTCTTAACCGTTTAAGTAGAATAAATATGTCCTTTTTAACTTTAGCAACATTATTTTTTACAATAATATCATTTAATTCAAAAAAGGATATCCCTTTATTCTCCCTTAAGGAAACCTGTTGTCTAAGATAAACTATTTCATGTTTTTCAATGGTATTTATTTTATTTTCAGAAGAAAATGAAAAATAAGTTCCAAATTTTTGAAAAATATCTTTGCGCATCATTTCGGAGATTAACTGAGTAATCTCATCTGAGAAAATATGAAACTCTTGTTCAAGAAAGAATTCTAAGATATCTATGAATGAAAAATATTTTTTTTCAATCTTCTGTTCTAGATACTTTTTGAAGTTTAAATGAAAGAACTCATAGATTTCTATTTTTCTCTTAGAAAGAATTTCAATTTTTTTTTGAGAGAATTCAACTTTTACAGATGGTTCAATAAAGTCTATGAATTTTTTTAAATTTATCTCAACACTTCTTAGATGTTGCATATAAATGGTATATAAATTATCTAAAGGTTTATGACCCGAAATATAGCGTAAATAATCTTCTCCTAATTCTTTTCTAACTTGGTCTGTTTCTGTTATAAAATACTTTCTTAATAAATGTGCCCTAATATTTTGATATGGTTTAACATGTAAATGTTGGTGCCTTATTTTTTCAAAAGTATGTTTTAAATTTTTTCTAAACTCAGATTGTAGAAATTGTATTTGGTCATCTATGTCTGGAAGGTATGAATTTGTTTTTTTTAAAAGAACCTTTATTTTATTTTGACATTTCATTGGAACATAATAATCTAAAAGAAGCATCAATTCTTCAGTAATAAAAATATGATGGATTTGGGTTTTTCTTTTTTTTGTCATAACTTCAGGTATATAGTATCTTCCTTCACTCTTAAATGAAAAATAATGTAAATCGTCCCATTTACATACTAGACATCTCATGGCGTCTGACATTCTTAAACCAGTTTGTGATATAAACAGAGAAATAATTTGATATAAAGGAGGTAAATTATCTAAAAGATCATACAATAATTCTTTTGTGATAACCACTTCATATTTGTTTGATTTACCTACATCATTTCTATTATTTAGCCAAGCTTCTCGAAGCATCGGTCTTAGATCAGAACGTACAAATCCCCAATATTTTGAAAGATTACCTTGATGAGACAACCTCCAATTATAATCAAGAATAATTTTTCCTCTATTAAAACCATGTGACGTCTTTGGTAAATAATCTTGATGTAAAGATATCCACGCATTTCGAGATTTTTCGTCAAAATTCCCCATATTTTGGTTAAAATCATTATACATTCCTAAGAATGTCAGAGAATCACATTTACATAAATATTCAAATATTTGGAAATAAGATTTTCTCCCAAAAATATCACTATAGGTAGGGTTGTTCTTTAAATATCTGAACCATTTTTTTGTTTCGTTTAAATATCTGGGAACTTTTCTATAGTAAATTTGTTCGCTAGCAATATTTCCAATTATACTTATAATAAACTCAATATTTTTTGAATGAATCCACCAATTCCATTTTTTTGAATATTCTTCATAGCTATTTCTTTTTAAATCACATAATTCATCCATTAGATTGTATTTGTTTAATAAGATCCGTTCTAACTGACTCACTTCCATTTTTAGATTTCACACTCTAAAAAAATATTTCTTGAATTCGCTTAGCCATTTTTTTAGCTCGACTCTCAAAAAACTCATTAAAATAACGCGCTTTCTCTTTTCGCTTAGAATAATCTTGAAAAATCTTCATTTCTTCATCATAATTCCTTGGAAAATCCCAAGATTCAAAATAACCCGATGCAATTGAAGACTCAATTCCTACGACATTTTTAAGCATCTCCTTAAGCCAGCCCCAAGCCTGCCGATTTCTTGTTAGTTTACTCTTACTTCTACTTGAGTGATCGACTAAAATACAATTGACAATTGAATTAGGATGTAAATATTCACAATATTTTCTGATGGTACTAGGAGGAAAGATTTTTAACCAACATATCGGTAAGTTTTTATCTTTCTTTTTCAAATCTCTGATTATCACATTTTTCACTTTAGAGAGTGTTGAATTGAAAACAAACTGCTGAATTAAAGATAACTGGTATATAAATGAGATGTCAGAATTGCGAGACTTTTTTTCCAAAAAGTTTTGTGGTAGGGTTTCTGTCCAAAATTGTTCACTTAATTCGTATTTAATCTTTTTTAAGAGTAAATTAAAATTTCGAGGATTTCCATTAAAATTTCTGAGATCATACATGACATCAACTTCTCTTTGATTAAACCGTTCCAATAAAATGTTATATAGAAAATATTTTCCAAGAAATTGATAAAATTCCTCATCCTGAATTTCATTATCTTTTTGACAGTAGATATATAGACAATAACATGCATAAACGGAACTTTTAGATTTAAAATCATTAATAATAAATTGATTTCGAAATTCGACATCCGTATGTTCTAGAGGGATAAGACTTATTACCGCTTCATTTAGTTTTTGTAAAAATTTTAAAAAGAATTTTTTGTTTGTGACTTCTTTTACTGCTTTGCTTATATCATCAATATTGAAATTTGATGGCTTAGTTCGGAAATTTACATATCGCACCCTATAGTATCCTGGATTAATTTGGTGGATCATCAAATGTAATATATCATGAATATTAAAAAATTTATTATTCAACTTTTTTTTGGTTGTATTACTAAAGTCTTTAATCATTTGGCGACTTAAAGGATCAAAATTGGATATTACAGAATACAATAAATCTAAAATTGAATATTGAATACCAAGGTTTTTAAAAATTAATAAATCAAATGCAAAATTAATATTTTCCCCACCATAAGTCGCAATTTTTAAATTTTTATTTACTAAACCAAATAACCTTTCAATTCTTTTACTTATTTTTTTATCTTCTGCACGATCTAATCTTGTAAGAATATCATCAATTTTTCTTATGAATGACTCTTTAAGATTAGAATTTTCTCCTATTGGCTTATAAGTATCTTTTAAATTTATCCAAGTATTATTTAAATTCTTAATCTCCGTTTTAAACATAAATTTATCCTTAATAAAGTTATAATAGAGATCCATTTCTTGAAATTTTTCATCAATAGCAACCTCATCTTTTGAAAAAACTGCACATAATGCAGAACATCTCTGTAAACCATCTAAAAGGAAATTAATCATATCAGGTATATCTCTTTGAGTTTTAAATATTGTACGATATTGTTTGATATTAGGATTTTTATTATGAAGCTTCCACATAGTTATATCTCCAATCGGTATCCCTTTAAAGAGAGAAATTATTAAATCCTTGACTTTTTTCTTATTCCAAACAATACCTCGTTGAATTCGAGGAACTATTATTTTGTTTTTCATAACTTCACGGATTAACTCCGAGATATTCAGATCACTTTCATTTAATATGTTATCATACAACTCATAATTATCTTCAATTATTATATCAATCATATTTCTTTGAAATTATTAAGATTTTTAAATATTTTTGTGAGTCTATTTAAATGAAAAAATATAATGAGTACGGTCTAATTAGATCAAAATTAATATACTACTATATCAATAATTATTAAAAAGGAGGGGTTTTGTCAATGAAAATTAGGTAATTTTTAAAAAATAGCTCGAAGATGATATAAAAAATTCGATTAAAGAACCATACTATATCTTAATAAAAACTCTAATGCCATTGAGAGATTTATCCAAGGAATTGAGCTACTTTTCAGGGGAAAGATTAAAATCTTTAAAAGAAACGATAAAGAAATTAAAATTTCTCAACTAATTCAAATAATAATTTATTGTGATATATAATTGTATTCAAGAAAACGGAGCCATATCTTTAGCCCATTTTGCAATCTTCGAAAAAAATCTCTTTACTTTTGTTTTATTCATTTTATTGATACCGATTATTAATGAATGAGCTCGATTTATTCGTTGATCCTTGTTTTGGGTTCCTATGGGATCATGTTGAATATTAATGGGGAGATTTGCATTTATTATGAGTTGTTTAAGATTTCCAACATTTAACTCTACTATTCCATTTATTTCTAATGAAAGATCTGGTAAGTGGTTTAATGTAAATAATGGTGTTGCATATTTACTCCAGTCTACAGAAAGACCTTCTTTCGCTTGAGAAGTGATAAAAAAGTTAGGATAAATACGATTTAAGTCAGGCCAATTTTTCCATAATACCTTATGCACTCCTCGATATAAAAAATGGTCATCTAAGTAGTTTTCACTCGGTTCTGTTTTCCAACTTAAAGGATCTTTTTCAACCACTCGCTCACCACTAAACTCGCAAGTTCTCGATTTATTCGCACGTCAAGCTCGTTTTTAGGACTTCCCATTTTTTCTCCAAACATATGTATTAGCTCCTCTGGATCTGGGGGAAAATTAATTAACAATTCGAACGATTCGGTTTCCCAGTCAATATCTAAACTTCCATCTACATTTGGCAAAACTAAAGGGAAAGGAGCCTCCAGATCTTCTGCATGAAGTTCAATGTAGATTAAAAGCAAGAAATCTATTACATTTTGCCATAGTTCTTCGCTAAAACCCTTACTTCCTTGCCCATCCCAATCGTCTTGCAAATTAATAGTATCTTCCTTGAACTTTTTTAAAGCTAGATTTAATTTATCAATAATTTTATTTCTTATGGGTTCTGATAAACCCTCTTTAAGATCATTACTGGAGGCAATCAAACGAGTGAGGAGATCGGGAATAGTCTCATTAACTCGCTTCAATTCTGTCAGTCTAATATAGGTTTCTTCTGGAATATCTATAAATTTATGTGTCATTCTTAAATAATTAATACAAATTCTACCATATATTTCTTTTGAAATGAAATAAATTCAAATCTTAAATAAGAAAATTAACATTAAAAACCAAGAAGTTAAGGAATAAATAAGATATACTGACAATTATATGTTATTGATAACAAATAAAAAATAGAGAAAAAATAAAATTAATGATATATTTATTTTTAATAATTCTAATGTTTAAATAATATAAGACTAAATAGATAAAGATCATGAAATATTTTCTGGATAGCGCTAAGATTGACGAAATTAAATACGCTCTTAATAATTGGAAAATAGATGGAGTTACATCAAATCCAAAACATATAAAAACTTCGGGAAAACCTTTTTTTACCGTTATTAAACAGTTTTCCGAAGAATTTAAGAGTATTAATTTTCCAATATCAGTTGAGATTAATCCTCATATAAAAGAAGCCAGTAAAATGATTATGGAAGCTAAAGAAATCGCAAAATTATCAGAAAATTTTGTAATTAAAATTCCCTGTAACGAACAAGGGTTAATTGCGGCAAAAAAATTAATTGAAGATGGTATTAAAGTAAATGTTACTTTAGTTTTTACGGCGTCTCAAGCATTGCAAGTCGGACGAATTGGTGCTACATATTGTTCACCATTTATAGGATGGCAAGAAGCTTCAGGAGTAGATTGTACGCAATTTCTTTCTGATATGGTAATTATTTACGATAATTATGGATTTGAAACTGAAATTATTGTTGCTGCCGTTCGAAATGGGAAGCAAATAGTTGAAGCAGCTGTAATTGGCGCTGATATTATAACAGCCGGATTTGATGTTTATAAAATGAGTTTTGAACATCCCTTTACCAATCGAGGGCTAAAAATATTCCAAAACGCTTGGGATGAGACAGATATTGGTTCTTTATAATAGTTTAAAAATAAATCTTTAAATTATTCTTTTCATGATAAAAAGATTAATACTTTTTTCAAAAATTAATTTATTTGATCAAGAGGAATTAAACCAGGTTTATTATACTTAGTATTTCCTAATCCAAAATATGATTTTGTATTGAAAGCTAAAGTTTTGGATCTAAGGCGTTTCATGCGACAGATAATAGGGTCATCAGCTAATAAATTTAATAATAAGTCATCCGTTAATCCTTTATTATTATAGATTTCATTTAATTGCTTTTCTGCATATCTTTGCCTTTTTTTTGAATATTTTGGTTTAAAAAGATATTTTTGAAACGAATTTGAAACAAATGTGTTTGATCTTACTACCGTATCTATAACATCTTCTCGTTTATATTCGGTTGGAAGAATTTCCAATGCAATAATTTTTGAATCATCTGCTATAAGAAGATTACCACTAGTTGTACTAGGTGTACTTATTACGAAATTATATAATGCTTCAGCATTATTACATTTTTCAAACGCCATTCGCGCCTTAATTGAACATGGAATTGATATGGCTCCCTTGATACGATTTTTAACAACATTTATAGATACAGCTACACCATGACTAGTTCTTCCAGTTGGTAAACTTAACAATGATCCTAATCTTAACGAAAAGATATCTGGTTTATTAGGCATCTTAACCAATGTAAATGTTAAAGAAAATTTAAAAACTATTGATAAATCAAAGTTTTGTCCTATTAATGTTGAATTTTGATTTTTTACACCGAAAGATGTACATCCAAAATCGTAAGAATGAAGAGCTAAGTCGTAGTTATCTTTTGGAATTAATTGACCATAAAGGATATCTAAAAAACAATTTTGTAGGAGAATATCTTCATAAGAAACATTTTCTAAAACATCAGCCATTCCTTGCATTTCGAGTTGAAATTTTTTTGGAATAAATTTTTCATATTTTTGAGCCATATTTCTAAATTTTTGATAAGTAAATTTTTTAGGAATATATTTTAATGCAAGAATTTCAATAAGGTTTTTTAAGATATATATCTCTTTCGAGAGAAATTTACCTTCAAGAACACCTAAATCATAATAATTAAGCGCGTAAATTTCCAAATACTTTTGGTTATTAGATTCATGCCAAATAGCATGACTCCCATTAACATTTTCTATCTTTCCCACATCCTAGTTATAATAATAATCTTGTAAACTTTTCTTATGAATTTAATATAAGAAAACAAGAGCATTTTCATTAAATGAGAGCTAAAAAATTACTTAAACATTGCTATTCGAAAAAATTTATGTATTATTATATTTGGTTTTCTTATTAAGTAAATTTTTCTAATAATTACATCTCTTTTCTTTTCACGCGCCTCAATTCCAATATCTATCAATTTTAATAACCGATTTAAGCAAAAAAATTAAATCTTAGAGATATAAGCATTATTCATGAAGTGGTTAAAAGAAACCTTCCCCAGAGTTTTATGTCTGGATCTTTAGAGTTATAAGCCTTTCCTTTCTTTATGAGTGTTTAAAAATGTTAAAATTCTTTAAAACATCTCTTATTAATCAATACGAGTTAGATGATAGTTTAATATTTAATTAGGAAAGGTAGAAATCCATAATCGGAAATAATAAATTGCCTCTATTTTTGATATCATTAGTAATAAATAATCTAAAATTTTAATAAGAGCTAAAATTTAATAAATAAATTTACCATGAGTTTTATATCATTATTATAGACTTGAGTGAGAAAAATAATGCTAATATATAGTGTTTATGAAAATGGCTCTTTAAATAAAGTAAATAAAATTCAAACCATCCAAAACCGTGTATATCTAGTAGATGATTATAAAACAATCTATTTATGGTTTGGTCTGAAGGCTTCCAAGAAAAAGAAAGACAAGAGCGTGACAAGGGCAAAAGCCTTAAATAAAGAAAGGGAGCCCCCTGCTAACATTTTAAAAATTAAGCAGAATGAGGAATATGGCGCTTTTCTTGCCATGATGGACATCCTGAAAATGGGGTTGAAAGAGAACCTTCCTTTAGAAAGAAGAGCTGAATTAAACATTGAAATAGAGGACACGATGGAACTCATTGATATTGGTTTAGAAATTGATCTCGAAGCGGAAATAACTATTGCAGCACATGAAATTTCAAGAAAGAATAAAACATACGAGGAATTATGCCATGAACTTGCTGAAACAACATTGGCAATCTTAAAAAGCAAGGGCAAACCCTCAGCCAAGGAAATCAAAGAAAATGTGAAAAAAATACATGAGTCTTCTTCTACATATGAAGAAATATGCTGGTTGATTGCTGAATTAAATACTTTAAAAAAAAAAAATCATTTAATTAAGCTTAAATAATTTTTAGAATTTTGCTTATTTATTTTTACTTTTTAAAGTATGGCATAATTCCGATAGTTTCTCCAAATTAATAGGAAAGCGATTATAATAATGGGGAATGCTAACAAGAAAAAAAAGATTGACAAGATATATTTCCATATTATTTAAAAATTAAAAATTTTTTAAAGTTTTTCTGAATAAATTTTTAAAATAAATATTCGCAAAAACTATCTACAATAAATAGAAATTCAAA
>JAUWRB010000038.1 GCA_030610785.1 Promethearchaeota archaeon
AATATGAATATCAAAAATCACATAAAAAATAAAAAAAAATTAAATAAATAAAAGTAATATTAAAATAAAAAATGAGAAGAATTGTCTTAGGGGGTCCTGATTTATTAGATTATAAAAGAGAAGCATTATTGAAAGAGAAAATATTAACCTCGCCTCAAATACCTCCTGAACCGAATTACGATTATTTAGAAGATCTTATTGAAAAAATTATTGTTTTAGAATCAATTAAAAAGAAAAAAGCTCAGATCTTTATAGAAAATGTTAAAGCCAGTCTATGTAACGAAAGAGCTTTAAAAATACTTTCGAAAATTCCAAATCCGATTTTTTCTATTGGATGTGAAACAGGCTCTGATAAATTCTCAGAAAGGTTAGGTAGACCTTATACACCAGCGGAATCATTAGGGGCAATTAAAATGGCAATATCAATGGGTATTCGAGTGCAAGTATATTTTATTTATGGCTTGCCGGGAGAGAAAATTAAGTATCTTAAAGAAAGCATGGATTTAATAAATAAATTATTTAAAATTGGTGTAGATAAAATTACAATTTATAAGTATCAAGAATTACCAGGTTCACCTTTCTTTTTATTACAAGAGAAAGAGAAGTTAATGAAACGATATGATGGAGAAATCAACCGATATCGCAAAAAACTTGTACGCTTGGCGATTAATTTTAATTTAGAAAAAAAAAAAGAAATGATTGGAAAAAAATACGAGGTTTTTATTGCGGAAACTAGTTTTTATAATAAAAATAATGCAATTGGATATCTCCTAAAAGGAGGACCTAAAGTCTTAATTATAAATGCTGCTAATCAACTAGGAAATGATACGATTGTAGAAATCAATAGAGTTCTTTCTGCTAAATTTATTGAAGGCAAAATAATTTTAAGCGATAAAGAGAGAGATAAAAAATAAAATAGTTGACACTATAATTGGGTATGACAAATTGTCATCAATTTCTAAATCTAAATAATCTAAAATACCAATAATTATGGCACCTACCAACGGTAATAAAAAGAAGCCTAAGATGTTTATGATATAAAAATCTCTCAATAAAATTAAAATAGTTATCCCAGAAATAAAAGCAATAATAACTCCTGAAAATAATCCTTCATAAGATTTTTTTGTACTCCGAATTTTTCGTTTTC
The DNA here is from genome assembly GCA_030610785.1 of Promethearchaeota archaeon. Classification (GTDB taxonomy): domain Archaea; phylum Asgardarchaeota; class Lokiarchaeia; order Sigyniarchaeales; family SOKP01; genus JAUWRB01. Next base: position 1,148 of record JAUWRB010000038.1, read on the forward strand.
CAAATATTCTACCAATTAAATTAGAAGCCATATCTCCAAAAATTGACATTGTCATTGATGTACAAATCACTATCGGACCAATTGGTTGAAATAAACCATATAAAAGAATTATGGAAAAACAACCAATGGCCATAGAAATCTGAGGACCTAATCTCGAATGTAATTCTTTTTCTCTTAGTATTTGATTAATAGGTTTTAAAGGATAAATTTTGGGTTTTAAAATTCTTATAAAATCAGCTGTCAATAAACCAAATAACGAAACGCCAACTAAGAATATAACTAAATATTGAGTAAAAATCATTAAATCTCCTTCAACAGTAAAAATTGAATAAAAAACATTAGAAATAATTGGAGGTAAAAATCTTAAAATATAAAAAAAAAGATTATGAATTAAAAATCCAAGAATAAAATAAAAAAAAATAATTGCTAATACAACCAAATGAGTTATTTTTCTATAAATATCATATTTTAACGGGAGTTCTCTATCGAATACATGTTCAATTTCTTTAAAATCAACTTTAATTTTCTTAATTTTCCTTTTTTCATTTATAATGAATAAATAGAATATTGGAAGGAATATTATAATGAATCCCAACATTAAAATGTCGAAAGGAAAAACAATAAAATCTTTATTAAAGGGAATGAAAAAATTAACGATTATTAAATTAGTAGTTATTGAAAATATCAAGATTAAAGAATTTGTTAAATTATTAAAGAATGCCCCTCTTTCTCCCCTTTTTCTAGATAAAAAAGCTATATAGAAAATGATTAATCCATAAAAGTACAAGAAGCACACAATAATGAACGATAATACATTCAAAAATTACTCACTCTTAAAATTTTAATAGTGAAAGTGTCACTTAAATTTAAAGATTTTCTTTAAATAAAAGAACATGATCATTTAATAATTGCCAATTTATTAATTCTTCCAAATCACATAGAACTACAAGGTATGGACAGTTTAGGCAGTAAAACATTCGCCTCTCCAAATTATAAAGCGCTTGTATCCCAAATTACAATTGATAAAGCTTGTATGTTTTTTTCTTCAATTTCTTTTTCCTTATTTCTTGAAAAAAGGTGAAAATCCACGAATATCGTTGAAAGATAACAATGATAGTTTTAGAAAATTTAAAGCAATTTTGCTTTATTTATTATCTATTTAAAAACGATCATTCTCAAATTAAAAAAAATAAAAAAAAAAATAAATTTAAAATTAATATAAAATTAAAATTGAGACTCATCGATTATTGGCATTTCTGGATCCGAAAGGGCATTTTTTATGTCTATAGAAGGCAATTCGTAATCTATTAAATTGCCGTCCATAAATTCTTTATAAGCTAATAAATCAAAGTATCCGTGACCGCTAAAATTGAAGACAATAACCTTCTTTTCGTTATTTTCCTTTGCTTTTAAAGCTTGATCGATTGTTTCTTTAATAGCGTGTGCTGTTTCGGGGGCAGGAAGGATTCCTTCAACCCTTGCGAATTGAAGCGCCGCTTTTATAACTTCAGTTTGATGGTGCATTGTTGCCTTTATTATCTTATTTTGGTATAAATTTGAAATGATTGGAGCCATCCCATGATATCTTAATCCTCCGGCATGAATTGGGCTTGGAATGAAAGTATGTCCTAAAGTATGCATTTTTAATATGGGTGCCTTTTTAGCGGTATCTCCATAATCCCATCGGTATTCTCCTTTGCAAACGCTAGGACACGCTCTGGGTTCTACGCCAATAATTTCTACATCAGGAAGTTTTCCATACAGTTTATCTCTAACAAACGGAATCATAAAACCACCAAAATTAGAACCACCGCCCATGCATCCAATAAGTACATCAGGTTTTTCAACACCTGCCTTTGCCAGTTGTATTTTGGTTTCTTGTCCTACTATTGTTTGATGCAAGAGAACGAAATTAACCACGCTACCAAGGACATATCTTGACGTATTACTCCGTAAACTATGCTCTACTGCTTCAGATATCGCTATTCCCAAACTACCAGGGTGTTCGGGATTTTTATCGTAAAACATTTTTCCAGCATCGGTAAATCTTGAAGGACTTGCGTAAACTTCACCGTTATAAGACATCATTAGAATTTTTCTTCCAGGTTTTTGTAAGAAGCTTGCTCTTACCATGTAAACTATACATTTAATTCCAAATAAATTACATCCATAAGATAGCCCAGAACCCCATTGTCCTGCTCCAGTCTCTGTTATAAGTGTGTCAACTCCTTCCTTACTGGCATAATATGCTTGAGCTAAGGCAGTATTTGGTTTATGCGAACCTGTTGGAGAGAACGATTCGTTCTTATAAAAAATTTTAATTTTATCTCCTTCTATTCCCAATTCTTTTTCTAATCCCAAAGCACGATGTAATGGAGAAGGGCGATAAGTGCTCGCATAAATTTCCCTTAATTTTTTAGGGATTGGAATATTTAGTTCTTCAGATACTTGTTGAAGAACGCACTCTTTTGGAAATATGGCACATGCCATTTCAAACGGAGCGGGTTTCCCATCCATCGGGTTAATTAAGGGCGTCATTGGAGTGGGTAAATCTGGTAGGATGTTTACCCATTCTTTTGGTACATCACTAGGTTGTAACAAAATTCTCGAATTAAAATAATCCACCATTTTAATTACCAATTATATTTTTATTTTTTTCACATTTTAGATGTGTATCATTATAAATATTGTAATTCAACATTTTTAATGCACATTTTGCAAATAAAATAATATTTCATAAAAAATTAGAAATAATAAAATACAGGAAAAAAATATGATTTAATTTAACATTATGGGCGTTATATCCAACGCCAACGCCACTGCCAAGCGAAATTAAAAAGATTTGACATAAATTTAACCATATTTTCAATAAGATAATTAATTTTTAATTATTTTAGAAATTATAAAAATTTAATTATTTTTAATTAATTTTTAAAAAAAAAAATTCCAATCCTTTTTTGCTTTTTAAAATGAGGAGATTTACAGAAATATTATCTTCCTTCAAAAATTTTCATTAAATTCTTAGCAGCAATTCTCATTACTTTAACTGTTTTCATTAAAGAATTAATTATTGTTCCAGCACACACAATTAATAATTTTCCGGCATTAGTTACAATGATATACCCGTCATCGGCCCTAACGATAATTTCACTTAAATCTTCTTGAAATAGTGTTTGAATTGCTGATCTCCCTGTTAATAAAAGGGCAGCACCAAGTCCACAAAATTGATCACCATCAACATGATATTGCGGCAGAGCGGAAAAAGCAATTTGATACCCTTCAAATGACACGAGAGCTATTGCCTCAATATCCGCATTTGAAGTGATGAATGTAATTTGAGGGCTCATTTTTTCAATATCATTTGCATTAATTCCAAGATCACTTCCAAATTGGATATCATTCACCTTTTTTGGTTTAAGGTATTAATGTTATTATTATTTTTTAATAATTATTAATTATTATTATTATAATTATTATTATTATTTTTATTATTTAGGATACATGATTATTATACAAAAACAAGCTCGTTCTACTTAGATCCTTTTCATAAATATTTTAAAAATTTATACAAATTATAAAATAATCTAAATTAAATATATATATTATACGAACTAAAAATTATTCAAAATTATAAAAAAAATAGAAAATAATCCAGAATATTTCATGTAATCGGGTTCTTTTTAAAATTTTTATTTAATTTAATAAGAAATTTAGATTTACTTTAAGACGGAAATCATGATAACCACGCGAGATGCAATAAATTATCAATTTTCTTTAATATTTGGATATTCTTCGCCGAATAATCTAATTGTAGGAGATATAATTGGTCCAGGAAAATTAACAAAAAAGAGAGTTAATGAATTATCAAAAGAAGTTATAAAATTTTTGAGAATGTATAATGCAATTTTAAGGGATTTTGGTGGTTCAGAAGTATTTTCAATTGAGTTTTCATTAGAACATCTCAAAGATATACATGAAATAAAAAATACTTATGGAAATTTAGAAATTCTTCCAAAATCAATGATTTTAATCCCCGGAAAGTATAAAGACTGTGAAAGCATGTTATTGGCATTAAAACCTGAAACGGGCCAATTAAATATCCATAAATCAAGGAAATCGGTAAATTCCATTTGTAAATTATTTTTTGAAGTAGAAGAATTTACAAATCGACCAGAATTAGGAACATTGGAAAAAGAACTGGTTTTTAAGAAATTTGTATCTCGTTTTAATAAAAAACTATTTGGAGAATTAATTGAAGATAAATGGAATAAGAAATTAATTGGGCTAAGTACTTCTCTTCCAACAGAAAGGAAAATGATAAATACATACGCTACAATCAAATCTAATGTGGATATAAAATTGCATAACAGACCTCATGAAATTATTTTTTCTAATCCAAAATTTATAAAAATAAAAACTCCTTTTGAAGGTCAAACTTTAAAAGAACATCTAAAATATTCTATTTCAGAGCCTAGTGCTAATTTTATTATAGAAAATACTTTAAAACTAGGAGCGAATCTTATCAATCTGGCGAATACTGGTACAATTGATGAATCACAAGAAAGGATTGTTTCTTATCTTATCAATCATATAGAAGAAGAAATTAAAAAAATAGGAGAACCTCGAGAAGGAAAATGGTTAATTTCTTACAATGAAAAAAAATTAAATGAGTTAAAGAAGTATTTGGATAATTTTCTAAAATATTCTAAAGAATTTCTTTCAACGGGGGAAATGGGTGATTTATCAGACCTTTTAGAAAAATACAAGAAATTTATAACAGAAAAAGGAAGATTGGAAAAAATAAATTATGAAGAAATTAATAATCTAGCAATTAACACGATCGTTCAAATTATCGTTCAAAAAAAGGATTTGAGAGCGATTGAATTAAGTTCATTAATAAATTACTTTTCAGAACTTATTAAAAATAGTTTTATTATAATTAAAAAATCGTTACCATTATATCTTTCGCGAAGAAAGTTAAAAATTTTAACATTTGAATTTATTAAAAATTTAAGCGAAAAATTCGAAAAAGAGCAAGAACCTTCAAGAATTTTAGGGCAAAAGTTTATTGAAAAATTTAACGCGTTTCTTTTAAATCAAATTGAAATAAGTTCCATTACATTACCAAAAGATCATAAATTTGAAGAAGGAGACATCATAAAAGAATTTAAAGATATTATTAATAAAAATGTCGATCCCTTTTTTGATAATATCAAATTAGAAATAGGAGATTTAGTTTCATTTGCTGAAATAGAAATGGAAAAAGATTCAAATGTTATTAAAACTCATATAGAGAACTTCAAAAAATTTTCGAGCGAATTAACTTACCTTTTAAGTTATATTTTAAGATATTCTACAATTAAACGCTATATAAAGGATGAGCCTGATAAAGAAATATCAGATCCTGTTACTTTTGCTAATAGGTTTCATCGTTTTTTAGAAAAGCGAATTGGAGGGATTAACTTAACCTGGAAATCATATATATTAGAATGGATAAAGGATTATGCTAAAAAATTTCTTAAGTTAGAAGAAGGAAAAAAATGGACCTTAGAAGAAGTTTTTAATGATTTCATAAGATATTTTGAAGAAAGAAAAGAAGCTGAACAGCAAACTGAAAATTTTTTAAAGTTTTTAGATAAATACATCGGCCAAATATCAAATATCATGGAAAAAAATCATTTAATTGATTTTTTTAGACAATATGAATTCTGTATTGATATTAAAACAGAATTCCCTAAATATATGAAAAATAAGATTAAAACGGAAGTCGGTTTATTAAATCTTCAAATTGAGAAAAAAATTCCGATTAAATATATTAATTTCGATGAAAAAGATACATTTTCTAATTATGTAAAAGAAATGGAATTAAAATATTTTTCCAAATTAATTCCTCTTCCAATATCCTTGATATTAAAACATGTGTTAACAAATGATGAAAAAGAATTATTTAATGGAGACCTTTTTCATGTGATTAATTTTAGGTTTTGGGGTCAAAATAAGGCAAAATCAGAATTAGCCGATAATTTTAAAGAAGTCTACCGGGAGTGGCTGAAAGAATTATGATAAGTGGAATAAAAAGAAAAAAAACTGCAATAGAAAGCACCTTTCGATTTTTTCAAACCGTAGATTTAATAATTTCTCATATTAAAAGAGATGCAGATAAACAAAAAATCCTTGAATTAACTAGCCAAGAAACAACGCTTGGCGGTTTTTTAATTGCTACAGCAGCGATTCATATATATCATAACTTAGGAATTAGGGTTAAAGACGCACCAGAATTAAACAAAATGTCGATTGATTCAACTAAAAATTTGGAACTCAAAGAAAAAAGGATTATAGAGGAAGAGGTTACATTATTGTTAAAAGATTCTTTTAAATTAGAAATTGACATACTTTATAAGATTATTAATTTAGAAGATAAATTTATATCTTTATTAATTGGCGAACGAATGACTAAACTTCAAGAAGTTAAAAAAAATAAAATAATCCATGAGATAGAAGATCAAATCGAACAAGAATTATTAGAAATTACTAGAAATTATCCCCAATTTTATTTTTACGATTTTATAGGAGATTTGATTGGTCTTACTAATGAGATAAAAAAAGAAATTTTAGAAAAAAGTTCCGCATTTAAAGAGTTGTCAGTTGAAATAGAAAAAAAAATAGGGCAAGAAGAAAAAGAAGATAAATTCATTGAACTATCTACTCTTAATCGATTAATTAATAAACTTCAAAAAGATTTTGAATTCAAATCGTATAAAGAATTACAAATACAAGCAATGCCCGTTAGGGGCATAAAACGAAAAATTTTTGATTTTGATTTTGAGCGATTTCCAATATCTATTCCGGGATTGAAGATTTATCAAATAGCAAATAATCTAAAAAAGGAATTAATAAAAAAAATCGAGAATGCTCTTAACGAAAAAATTAATTACGATCAATTTGAAAAAGAGACATTTTATTTTTTAAGGACGGAATTAATTAAACAACTTAAAACAAATCCAAATGATTTTGTATATTTTTTACAAAGTTTAAACGATTGTAATTTTAATGAGATTATTTACTCGTTAAATAAGTACGGCGTTTATAATATCTCAGATTTACTAAATTTGGACAACGAGTTAGCGGCAAAAGTAAAAAAAAATATGATTCGGTATAATATAAAAAAATTCGATCTCATGTCATTGAACGTTCCTAATAAGAATTTAATTTTTATTGTTAAGAAAGCGATATGTGAGTTAAATTTTACAATTCTTAATAAAATAATAAAAAGAAATGATGATAAATTTGAATTTGATTTATTAAAACTATTAAATCAAGATGATAATAGATTTCAAGAATTATGGAAATTAATAAATGAAAAAACGGGATATTCCTTGAAAGATATTAGAGATTTTATTCAAAAAAAAAAAATAATTGATGAGATTTTTATTAACAAATTACAATTAAAGGGCTATTCTCAAATATTATTATTATTAAATTTCGAAGATATTATAAGAAATTTAGTAAAGGATATTTTCTTTTATATCATATCAAAAATTTTAAGACAATTAAGCAGAATAATAGAGTTGTATCTAAAAGTCTCTAATGATAAGACATTAGCGTTAGTCGCCTTAAAAAAAATGTATGGTCTGACTGATTCTGAGGAATGGGTTTGGATAAAATTAGAAGAATTACTTATCAAACGTTTAACTAAAAGACAAAAAGAATTAGTTATTGTTTTTAATGCAATGAATCAACCATTTCTAGTTAATGGGTTTATTTTAGCTAGATTAATGGATGCTTCTCTAAAAGAAGGCATGTTAAAATTAAAAAACGAAACAAGTCCAATCTACGAAGATATATCTCCTTTGAAATTAAAACTTGATATGATCTCCCCCATTTCTTATTGTATTGCGTACGATTTAATTAAAAGGTTTGAAACTTTTGAAGAATTGCGTAAATTTAATATAGAACGGGTTATTGAATCTAAAAAAGAAGAAAAAGAACACATAAAGAAAGAATTACGTAAAAGACAAAAAGATAGTACTCTTAATTGGATCGAGCGTCGAATTACATCTTCTCTCATGAGAATTAATAGTCCGGGTATTAATCCAACACATTTATATTGGCAAGATAAAGACACTAAGATAACTACTGATAATATTAAACTTCATAGTGAATCTAAAGGAGATTCTCTTGAAATATTTAGTCAATATTTTCATTTTGCAATAGAAAAAATTAGGTTTTTTATGCCGAATTTAAAATTACCTAATTATGAGAAAATAATGCTTATTATGAGAACTATGATTGAGGACTTACTTCAGCAAAGATTACATCACATGCCCAATCCCGAAGAAATTCGAAATATGATTGATGGAGAACGATTTGAGATTGCTAGGCAAATTGCTATAAAAATAGGTCAAATATTAGATAAAGCATTGTATTCTAAGTTTAAAAATAAACAGAGATATGGGAAAAAAAACATGTAAAAAAAATTTTAAATTTTTAAAGATCTAAAAATAATTTTAAGAAAATATTAAAATTAATCTGATTTTATTATAATAGTGTGGATTAAAAAAGAATTAGGTTATTTGAAAGATTCCTTACCGGAAATTGTTAAAGGTTTTATCATTTTTATGTTTACAATTTCAGGTTTAGGTATAGCAATATTATTAAGGTACTTGGGGTATAATGGTAATATAATTGTCGTTTTTGGTATATTAATAGAAAGCCTTTCGATTGTCTCGTGTTTTTTCATTTTTAAAAAAAATTTAATACAAAGTAATGAACCTAATCCTTCTGAATTAAAAAGAAAAAAAATTAAATAGATACATAATTTTCCCACAATCTATCTTTAATCTGCTGGGAAATTAAATATTCTTTGATATCAGTTAATAAAATATTTGGATCATATTCCCATGCATATTTTTTATTAAATGAAACGCATTTGAGATTACTCAGGTTAAATAAAGATTTCATTAAAAGTCCATAAGTCGCTACTTGTGGTAATGAGAGCATGAAGTTTCCTTCGGGTTTATAGTCAACAATTTTAACAATTCCTTCTTCAATTTGAATTAAATCAATATGTCCCGTAAGATATTTATTGTTTATTTTTTTCCAAATTGGAACTTCAATAGCTATAGAGTTTTTATCTTTAATTAAAATATTTTTTAATATAGGATTATGACCGGGTTTTTTATTAATTTGGTTTTTTTTATAGTTTTCAAAAACATTTTGAGCAAAATTGGATAATTTTAAATTAGAATTATTAATTTTTCCGTCACGCATTAATTTTTTACTAAAACTTGAAAGGAAGGAGTGTTTAATGCCTTTTAATTTAAATTGAGACGCCCTTGGTATGCTTTTAGTATTAAATAAGTTATTTGGAATATTTCCGCTATAAATTTTTTTAAAATAATTTCCAAGTCTTATAAATTCTTGTCGATTTGAATTTATAATCTTTATTTTATCTTTATGATGATTAAGGTTCCAGTTAAATGAATACCGAATATTCTGATGATAAAAATCTCTATACTTTAACATGATTGTTTATTTTAATATTATAAATTAGTTAATTCACTTAAAATTAATTAAAGATTATAATGTAATAAAAGGGTTTATTAATGAATTATTAATTTAATACATTTTTATTAAATCCTTTTCCAGAAAATGTTTTTATATAAACGAGCTTAACTTAAGAAGAAAATTTGATATTTTTAAACAAGAATTATGATAAAATTTAAAGATTTCTTTTTTAAAAATAAATTAAATTAAATTAAATTAAGAAAAAAAAAAAAATGAAACACTTATAAGTAACCTTACGAATTAAATTTTTATTAAAAAAATAACAAGATAAAATTAAAATGAGATAAAAAAGGAATTATAAATCTTAATAAAATAACAACAAAATAATAAAAACAAATTGACATGCCAAAGAGAAGAGAACCTTTAGAGTGCGGGGACCCAGATAAAAGAAAAGGAATATGTCCAACAGCTCAAGACTCAAATACATTTTCTTTCCCCCCCAATTTTATCGACTTATCAGAGTTTGAAGAAGATAACGAAAAAAGAGATTTAGAGAAATTTATAAAAGATAGAGAAATAAAAAAATGGAAAAAGATTTGCGAAAGTGCCTTCTCTTTTGATGTTTTACCAATTAGATTAATAAATATTAACAAAACCCTATTAATGGATTTTTTAAACGAATCTTTAGATGAACGAGACAAATTAATTGGAGGAAATGTAAATTTAAAATATTATCTCAGAAAAGTTTTGCAAAAACGCGGAAGTGAAACTCTAAATAATATCCACAACTTAAGCTTTGATAGATCAACGGATTTAAAGGATTTCATTGTGCGACCCGTCGACATTGATCGAATAAGGGGAATACCAATTAAGGATATGAAGGACATGATTAGCCATGAGGGAAAGATTACCTATCTATGGTACGGATACACCTATGAATTGAGGGATAAAAACACAGGAATTCACCAAACAGGTATTAGCACGATGCCGAATTCTAAAAGGAAGGGATATTATAAAAAAGATATTATTGAAAATTATCTATCTAGAGAGAATTGCACGTATCAAAATGGACAAACAACGATCTATGGGATTATTTTTAATTATTTAGATAGTATTGGAGATTTCTCTAAGCGTAACCTTGATGGCAAAATAAAAATTGATAATGAGGGGATTATCCAAGCGCTAAATAGAAGGTTTGAGTTTATAGTAACTGGTGTCTATTGGAGTGAAGAAGCCTTAAAACTCGCAGAAACCGATCAAATAATGATAGGACGTCTTGATTGTGGAAATGCTTCTTTTAGAGAAATTCTTAAAAAAATGGGAAGACCGGACAGTAAAGATCATATAATTCATAATGCTCTATTAAAATACGGAATTGTTGACAAATTAGGAATAATAGAGCCTAAAGTAGCAGAAATTCTTGAAAAATATGCGTTGGATAAAAGCAGCGTGGGAACAGGATTAAATCAAATCAGCGCAGCTGGGGTAATTAACACGGAGGCTAACAAATATTTCCTGCTATTCATTCAGTATACTGGATTGGGATACACTACCAAAGAAATGTTCAATCGGTTTAAAGAGAATCACGGATATAAGGGAAATTTGGGGGTTTTTGAACAACGGATAAAAGCGTGGGTAAAAAATATAAGTACGCTTAGAGAATATTTATTGAATCCATTAATCGAAATGCTTAAGAGGGAAGATCATAGTTGGGAATTGATTCATGAATTAATACCGATAAGATTTGAGGTCGATGAACAGAAATTTTTCAGATATGCGGAGCAAGGATTGGATATGTCGATTATAGCGAAAGATTTAGGATATCCCTCTAAAGGCGTTGAGAATAATCGCGTGTTTTTATCTAGATGGTGCGAGAAGATGATTAGAAAGAGATTTCCAAATCTAAAGATTTATAAAAAAAAGGATCAAAAAAACTATCCATCCTATGAGGATTTGAAGGAATATTTTCGATCATCAAAATTATTTGAATTTGCGATGTGTGGGTATACTGTTAAGGAAGCTATGCACGAAACAAGATTTTCTGACCATACAATTAAGGATATTTGTATGAGAGTTTTTGAATGCGATTATTCAACACTTAGAAATCGAATTATATCAAGCTTTATAGGAAAGGTAATTATAAATACTCCGATATCAAGCCCTACGAGGAGAATTACGATGAATCACCCAAACGGAGACGATTTTATCAAGGATTACTGCGTATTAAATGCGTTAGGTAATCCAAAATTTTACCCCAACACGTTGTCACGAGATATGGGGCGAAAAATATACGATCCTCTACGAAAAATATACTTACAGGATACAATTAACAATAGAACGCTATTAAATTTGGAAAATTATGAAATACGAGCAGATGATCAAGAAAATATTTTAAGAATTGTGAAAATTGGCGTAATTGGGACAATTTTAGAAAAAAGCTATCGAAATAATCTTTCTTATGACCAAATCAGAGAAAAGTACAGGTTTTTTAGAACAATAGATGATGTAAAACACTGGACGGAATTAGTTTTTAAAGAATCTGCCAATGACCTCGTAGACCATTTTACAAAGACGGGAAATATCAACCCCTATTGGAATGAGATGCACGGCGTGAGCAAATATCGTTCATATTTTAGTTACATTCAAAACCCTTATTAGAATGAATTGAAAGACACGTCTTATTGGTTTGATATGCGATTAAAAGAAGGAAATAGCGGATCTGGCAGGAATTTCGCTATGGATATAGTTTATTCCAAAATTTCGAACCTGCGACCATTGGATTAGAAGTCCAATGCCCTATCCATTCTAGTTTACAAAATACATTTGCAAATTGCTAGGCTACAGATCCTTTTATTTTCTAATCTTTTTTTTTCTTTTATTGCCTTTAAACCATTTTTTATAAATTGCTAGGCTACAGATCCAATGGTAAATTATATGGCTACGAGTCCATTAAATTTTAAAATTATCTTATTGAATTTAGAAAAATCTTTAAATTTTATCAATTTTATGACTTAAGATATAAAAGTTTTCAAATAATTATAAAAAACAATTACTCTTTTAAAAGAATTAATTTCATTATTAGAAAAAGATGAAATTAAACAAAAATTGGAAACAAAAGAAAAAAGAATTGATAAAGTAAAAGTTTAAGATGTAAGCGGTTTAATGAATAAATCCACTACCACTAAATCGGATGTAGGTGAATAAGCCTTAACAATTCTTGAATCTAATATTTTTTCAATAATCCAGTTAAATTTTTTTAAACCCACATTTAAATTCTTCACAGCTTTTTTAATTGGTTCAGGTTTTTCACAAAATTGGTAATTATGCAAAATTCCGCCTGTTCTTTTCATTAAAAAGCAAGCAACATCAAAAAAATTTATAGATTTTTCAGGTAAATTCATTATTATTCTATTAGCTTTATGATATAAAAATCGTCCAATTTGGTTTGTAGCGTTAAGAATATTTTTAATATCAATATTATAAGGATAAATTACTCCTTTTAACTTGTTTAGTTTTATATTTTCTTTTAAGTATTTATGTGCATAAGGATTGACATCAAAAGAATAAAGTCTTACTTCGTGTTTTTTAGCGATTTGGATAGAAATAGGACCTACTCCAGCAAACATATCAATAATAATTTCATTCTTATTTATTTTACTCGAAGAGATTCTATTTCGTTCATATACTAATCTCGGCGTAAAGTATGTGTTTTTTATATCTAGTTTAAAAACACAATTATTTTCTTTATATATAGTTTCAGGCTTATTTTCACCATATAACAAATTTAATTCTCTTAATCGATATTTTCCTTTAATTTTACTCTTTTTTTCGTAAACAGATTTAACTTTTTTATTGATATTTATTATAGCTTTAGCGATTTCAATTTTTAATAAATTAATTTTTTTATTAATTGAACGATAAAACTTATCAAACTCAATTATTACAATATTTCCAATAAGATCATATGATTTTGGAATTAAATTAATATATTCATCTGGAATTTTACCTTCTAGATAATCTTGAATTGATTTATATTCAAAATTTTGGTTAATTTTACCCTTCTTATAAATAAATTGAATATCAATTTTATTTTCAATATATTTGGTTAAATAATTAATGACATCTTTATCATTAATTAAGGGGAATAACACATCATCTTTTTCGTGTAGAACATTTATTTTTTGATTAATGATATTTTTTTTTTTAAATTTCTTATTTATTAATTTTATAAGGGCTTGGGCATTCTCCTTCTTAACTTTTATAAAATTAGTTTCGAAACTATTTTTATTTGCCATTGGAATCGAATTCAAATAATATTAATATTTTTTTATTAGGAACTTTTAATTCCTCAATTAAATTTCGGTCTAAATCGTTTGATGACTTTGAACAGTTAATTAAAATAGTTCTATCACAAATAAAATTACTTTTTCGAAAAACCATATCCTTTTTATTTAATAATGTTAATTTTTCATTTCCGAATCCAATAAATGAATCAGTTACATCATTTACTTTTAAAGTAATTTTTATTTTTTTTCCACTTTTTATAAATTTTTTTAACTTAGGATTGATATCGTAACATGCTTTTGATGCGTTAATTCCAACGATACAATTTCCTTTTTTGGTAAGAATTTTTGCCTTACTAATTTCGAGAGTTGTAGCATGGGTACAAAGAATATTTTTATGCCCTAATGCACTAATTTTTTCCAAAATTATCAATATTTATCATCATCTCTAAAAAATTGTAATAAATCATCAATATTATTAAATATTGAAAAATTTAAATTAAATTTGGAGATAAAGATCGAATTTAAGCCATAAATTGGATTATTTTTAGGAAATTCCGTAATTTCGTGAAATTGGTTAATATATTCTTTAGGGATCAACGCTCCAAATTTTTTATAATGTTTAAAAAACGAACCGAGAAATAATTCTAATTTTTGAATGGAATTACGATAAAGTAAATCTTTAACACCCATAGAATGGATAGATTCATATTGAAACACATCTAATTCAAGAGGTATAATTCCAAAAAATTCTGAAAAGAAAGTAACATGCAATAGTTTTCTGTGAATTATTGTATTATTATCAATTTTATTTAACCATTTCTTAATTGTAGGTGAATTTTCAAACTTTACATCTAATTCGGGCAATATTATTAAATATTTTGCTTCTTTAGGGGGGCGATAATTTGTTTTAAGCTTTTTTTCGTATCTATATATCATTGGTCTATTGATACTTTCATGCGACGCAAACAATCTTCCATGCTTTTTATAACTTTTTTCATGAACTTCAAAATAATCGTTATGATTTTTAATTTTATTCGCTGCCTTTACAAGATTGGGGTGACTTCTAATTCGAGATTCTACAAGCTCCCATAATTTTCCTTCTCTTATCGCTTGTCGTATTGTTCTCAATTCGGAAAATGATAAAAACAAATTATGTTTTGCCAACAGTTCAACCTTTAATTTTTCATCAGATGATTTTATTTCCTTTGGAGTAAAATCACAACATATTGGACAATGACACGGAAATTCTTTTAATTCTTCTAATTTTTTCGTACCTGTTGATAATGTAAAATAGCGATTTGCTTTTGCATATAACACATACGCCGCAGAATCCATTAAATCACACCCACATGCCACAGCTAATGAAAAAAATTGAGGCAGTCCCAATCCAAACATGTGTATTGGTCTATTCGGCATTAATCTTTTTTTAGCTGTTATCAAGATATCAAGAGTTAATTCAAATCGATAATCCAAAAATGCTTTAACTAATCCCCCTATAGCATGTACCTCAAAGTCTAACTTACTCATCTCAATTGCACTATATTCCAACAAATCTTTATATTTTCCTCCGTGAATTGGTCCAAACCAATGACAATTTTCGTTAGATCTTCGTTTTATATTTTCTTTTGCCCTTTCTATGGTTTTAGTTACTTTTTTTTTAGCTATTGAATAGGCATCATCTATTTGTACGGGTATATCTAAAATAACAGGAAAATCAGAGCAAATATTTTCTTGAAATCTTTCAATTTCTTCAGCCTTAATACTTATTTTGTCATTCCTATACATGTATTGTTGAAAAGCACCACTATCAGTAGCAATTAATCCGTCAAAATTAAGGTATTGATGTAATCCTTTTTTTAAGACTATTTTTTTTATACTTTCATTTTGATAAATAATGTAGGCATTAGTAAATATGCATTCAGCACCAATTTTTTTTATTTCAGTCGTAGAGACAACATTATTAACCGGATGAACTACAGGAAATAGATTAGGCGTTATCATTTCTTTATTATTAATTGATAATTTTCCTATCCGGCCTAAAGCGTCTACATCCAATATTTCATATACCATCTAAACCACACAATTCTTACATAATTCTAGTCAAAAAAATCTTTTAACCGATCTTCTTGAAATAGTGTTATTGAAAAATAATATTACAAGATTTAAAATTAATATTGGATTTTTTTATGATCAAATTTATTTCGGTTTCAATAAAAATCTCTAAAAAGATGATAAATCAATTAAAAAATTCCATTAAACGATCTTTTTTATTTAACTCTTCCAGCCAATTAATTTTTCCATAAAAATATTCTTCGTTATTATTCTTATTTTTCAGTATTTTTACAATAATTTTTGCTATAGAATATATTGTCGAATTAGAAGTATCAATTTCAAGAATGGGTACTTCAACTTTTTTTTGAATAAAATAATTAACACAATTTCCTAAAATTTCGCTTTGCACATTCTCCATTATTTTCCTATTCTTATAACCCCTTGTTTTTAATCTGTTAATCAACTCATCGGGATTACATCTCAAAACAAAAATGTTATTAATTAATTTATTGGGAATTATGTCTGAAAAATGACCTTCAATTATTAAATAATCAAGTCCTCCATTTTGGAACAATTCAATTAAGTTTAATACATATGGTAAGAGTAAATCAAAATTAACGACTTTAGTTTCCCTTTCCTCATCGTATTCTAATATAAAACCCTTCTCGATTGAAAGCTCATTTAGCGAAATAACCCTTGAGCTAATAATTTTACAAACCTCTTGAGAAACCGAAGTTTTTCCAGTTCCTGGCGTTCCTGAAATAATAACTATTTTCATATATATTATAACTCTTTTTTGGAT
>JAUWRB010000245.1 GCA_030610785.1 Promethearchaeota archaeon
GATGAAGTTCAAATTAAACGCCGTATAGGTTATGTGGCAGAAGAGGCTTTAATTTTTAAATCATTAACACCTCGAGATTTGTTTAATTTTATAGCGTCAATACGTGATTTGGATGAAATAGAAACTGCTGAAAGAGCAAGGGAATACTTGGAAAGTTTAGAAGCTTTACAATATTACGAACAACTCATTGCGACCTTGTCGCATGGAAATAAACAAAAAACACAAATAATCGCCGCGATCTTACACGATCCAGATTTACTCATTTTAGACGAGCCACTTTCAGGTCTCGACGCAAGATCCGTTAAAGTTGTTAAGGAGATCCTAGATCTTCACACTCAAAATGGTGGTACCGTGCTATTTTCAACTCACATCATGGAAGTTGCACAAGAATTATGTGATCGAATTTGTATTATTAATAACGGGAAACTAGTTGGAATTGGAACCATAGAGGAATTACAAAAACAATCTGACAAATTAGGTGCAAGTTTGGAGGATATTTTCCTCAGATTAACTGAACAAGACACTTCGGTTGACGATATCGTTAAAAAATTACGCAAATCTTTTAAAAAGAGAAATCACGAGGAGAATTAGTAAGAATGGAAAAATCAAAAATGAAATATTACTCGTTAGCCAAGTATCTAAACCGCGAAGTTTTTTTGGAATCAACACTTCAATCCGCAGGAGCAAATCAAAGTAGATTGCTTGAAAAACTCGAGAAAAAAAAAAATTCACTTAGAAATCAAACAATTGCCATGAAAATCATTTACGCATTTCTCTTGGCATTCATATCAATAATTCCCTTATTTACTTATTTGGATATTATTAATGGGGGTGGTGATACTCAATTTTCAACAGAAATAGTGTTTCTTGCTTCTAATTTGCTTTTTAGTTTGTTTTTTATAATATCAATGTTATACACATTGCTCCTTGGATTAATGTATGTTAGTTCTTTCATGTCAGGCAAAATTTTCGAATGGTTAAGAACATTACCAATATCAAGGAAAAATTTGAAAAAATTAGGTTTTACGACCATTTTTCGTGGTTTTGACATACCAATGATAACGATGGTGATTTTTTTTCCTATTATCATGTTATTCATTACTCAAAACCCTTTAATATTCTTAATTTGTCTCATTACATCTTTTCTCAACATGGTTTTTAGTTTTAGCATTCTCATTATTGTAGGCGAGCGAGTAAGCCGAGTTTTTAATAACATGGATATTAAATCAAAGAAGGCGAAGATTGCCCAAATTCTTACAATGTTAGGATATTTTATCGTGGCTTTTGGGACGGGCTTCGTCCTTCAGTTTGCTATTAGTGCTATCGAGGATTTAATTCACGAATTCGCTCATTATGAGCATATTTTAACTTTAAATATTATTTTAAACCTCATTCCTTATCCATTTGCTCCAAGTAGTTTAATTTCAGCATCTTTATCTCCAAGTCAAGTACCTTTGGAATTAGTTATTTCTAGTCTAATTGGATATGGTTTGTTCATATTATTAACCTGGGGCGTATATAAAGTTGCTTTAAGCAGTTTACGGTCAATAATTGCAGGAGACCTAAATGGAAAAAAAGCACGAGCAACAACCGTGATTCCAATTGAAAAAATTCAAGTTGAAATTAAAACAATATCACCTATTAAATCTTATATTAGAAAGGATTTAAAGTTAGCGAGCCGAGATTTTCAAACCTTAATGTTTTTCATAATGCCGGTCTTAATGCCTATTATCATGATTCTCTCAATGAATTTTCCAATTCAAGAAGAAGTATCTTCGCCACAAAGCATCATGATATTATGGGCAATCGTGTTAATATTTTGTATATTCATTCCATCCATGCTAGTTGTAGGGTTTTTAAATTTAGAAGAATCAGGAGCAACCACAATCGCTTCACTACCGATTGTGCCTCGCGATCAAGCGAAAGCTAAATTAATCATGATGTCGGTAATTCAATCTCTCTCGTTTATTGTAATTGCTATATTATTAACAATCATTACAAGTTCGATACTAGTGCTAGGAATATTTTTAGTGTCCTTGCCTATTGCTTGGATTTTTTTATTCTTAATGTTTGAGATGAAAATCAGATTGTTTGGTAAAATGAAATTTAAGTACACCATTGACGAGTTATACAAGGAAAATAAAATTAAAAAGTGGCTCTTGATGTATGCCGTCCAATTTGGGTTGTATTTATTAATTCTTATTGTAAGTTTTACTTTACTCAATTTGGTTGGAATGGAAAGTACACTATTAATGTTATTAATCATGGGTCTTGCAGGAATTACATGCGTGAGTTATACATTCGCTAAAATGTTTCCTAAAGTTGAAGATATGCACGAATATGAGACTGGTGGAGCATTAAGAAAAAATCCGTTGTTAGGAATGGTTGTTTTGGCTATTTTATATATTGTTGTTCCACTAATTATCGTTATTCCCTTAGTCCTACCTATCGTATTCCTATTGGAAAATATTTCATTACCGTTTATATTACTCATGCTCATCGATTTTTTTCTAAGCTTTCTAAGCCTAGCAATATTATGGTTTTTAATTGTTCCATTTGGATTAAAGCTTCCAAACGGTAAGGAATCATTCAAAGAATTTGCTAAAACTATACGCCTCAGCACGGTTCAGCCATTAGGGCGAAACATCCTACTTGGCATTTGCTACACCGCAATATTCTGCGGGTGTGCTCTCTGTGGGTCTCTTCTTCTCGGAGAATATGTTTTTGACCTTAATCTTATATTGGGCAATCCTACTCCAGAGAATTATTATGGATTATTAACTCGAGGTTGGATATTATTTGTAAACATGCTTATACCGGGGATTTGGGAGGAAATAGCTTTTCGGGGAGTTATTTTGACATTACTCTTAAAAAAATACTCAAAAAAAAAGGCAATAATCATCGATGGTGTAGCATTCGGACTATTTCATTTGACTAATATATTCTTCCTTCCAGGTGTGGATCCTTATGCTGTTATGATGCAAGCCATTTATGCGGGTTTAATAGGAATTTCCCTTGCTTACATGTATGTTGCTACAGAAAGCCTTCTACCATGCATTATAGCTCATTATTTAATTGATGTTTTTGCAGGATTATTTGCTAATGTTGTAATTGTTGATCCAATCGTAGCAAGCGTTTATTTAATCGTATTTTTTGGAATTCTCCCTGCGACTCTTAACATGCTTTTTTTACGGTTTATCAAGCAACGCAAAAGTCCAATAAAAACTTAAATAATTTATAATCACTATTCTATTTTTTTTTTTCTAATTTTTAATTTTCAATTTTTTTTCGCAAATTAAGAATCCTATTAGAATTTTAAGAACATTTTACAATGCTCTTTTTTCAATTTTATCTAAAGTGTCTGTAGATTGATGATAAATCAAGTTGTATCAAGAAAAATAGTAAAAAGAAGAAATAATTAACGAATATCCACGTGTTTCTATTTATTAATATAATAAAAAAAAAATTAAAACCATCTTATTTTTAAAGGTTCTCTCGGAGGAGTTCTGTGATATTTAACGGCGGGATAGCCCATTATTAACACGCCATTCACATTCATTTTCTTTGGGATCTTTAATAATTCTCGGGTTTTTTTAAACCTTCTTAATGCCTCTTGCGCGTATCCAATCCAACAAGTTCCTAAATCCAGTGCTTGAGCAGCAAGCATTCCGTGAGTTAAGGCAATTCCCGCATCTGCTCCCGTCATGCTTCCTAAATCTGGAGCGCATATTATTATTAATAGTGGAGCGTTATAAAGCGCGGGGTCTTCACCTTTATTTATTTCTTCAAAAAAATGATCAAGACCAATTTTAGTTGCGGGGTCCATTATAAATTCCTTCATTTCCTTTGGAACAAATAATTTAAGAATTTTCCTATATTTAATTACTTTTTGTAATAATGCCATCATTTTAATGACTGCATTTTTTATTACTTTAATTATTTCTGGATCACTAATTACCACATATTCCCAACACTGAGCATTTCTGGCACTGGGAGCATATCTCATGGCTTCAAGTACGGCATTAATTTTTTCTTTTGGAACGGGGTCAGATTTAAATCTTCTAATAGAACGTCTAGCTCTTAAAAATTTCATTAGGTTATTATAATCGATAATTGAAGCAATATTTTTAATTTCTGGGAATTCAAACGCTTTTTCTGCGTTTTCAAATATAATTGCATCAGTAGGGCAGACAGCAATGCAATGTCCGCAAAAAATACATCTATTATAAGAGTCCTTGAAAATCACTTCCCTTTTTTCACCTACTTCGGTGGGTGGCTTAATAAATAACCCTGAGGGACATTCTTTAACACATTCCAAGCATTTAGTACATTTTTTTTCGTCAATTCCAATAATTTTTAAATTAAACACCTTTCGAATTTAAGATTTAATAAATATTTTATTCAATAGTTTTAAAATTAATTAAATTTTCTCTATATTTAAAACTTTTAATAATAATAATAACTCTTTAAGTGTTAATAATGGAATACGATGATTATTGGTTTAATTACGTTTTAAAAGCGAACCCATTAGACATTAAAAAAGTAATCAAAGAAGATTATTTAACTTCAGATGGATTAAAAATACATTTAGATATTTACGATAAAGAAGTTCCTTTAGAAAAGACTATTGTTTTCATTCATGGCACTTCAGTCTATAGTAAGTTCTACGCTGAATTTTGTTACAATCTTTTTAAAAAGGGATATCGAGTTATTGCGCCCGATTTAATTGGTCATGGCATGAGTGAAGGAAAAAGAGGCCATTTTACTATGGAAAAGTTCACTAAAACGGTGCATGATGTTACTTCTTATATTTTGGAAAAATACGGTGAAAAAATTATTGTAATGGGATCGAGTTTGGGAGGAATAACTGCTCTTTATTGCGCAGCGAACGATGAAAGAATAAAAGGAGCAATCTGTCATAACGCCGCAATATTTAACGAGAAAGCGTATAAAAAAATTATTAAATTAAAAGGATTTTTAAAAATTTTAAAACCTTTCGTTCCATTTTTCGCTAAAATTGTTCCGAAAC
>JAUWRB010000169.1 GCA_030610785.1 Promethearchaeota archaeon
AAATTGTAAAAAAGATAAATTTCTTAAGAGACTCGAAAAACTTTTAAATTTCGAGTCTATTAGAATATTAATGATAATTTATGAAAAATTTATATTAAAAATAGGTTCAAAAGGAGAAATCTTTCCTCCAAAAAAAATTCGAGAGAAACTTGGATTAACTCCCAATCAACCAATTCTAATGACCGTTCATAAAGATAAATTAATTATCAGAAAATTACATTCAATCGAGAATATTTTAAGCACTCCTCCAAAGGCAAAGATAAGCTATCATGCATGGAAGCAATTCAAAAAAGAATTGACTGAGGAAATAAAGTGATGAAAATCTTATGTGATACTACTTACTTCTTACCTCTTATAAAAATTTCAATAGAAGGAATCCCCAATAATTTACTATTAGAACTTCTAATAGAATCAAAACATGATTACTTTTTTTCAGAACTTTCAATATTCGAAATG
Source organism: Promethearchaeota archaeon (assembly GCA_030610785.1). GTDB lineage: Archaea > Asgardarchaeota > Lokiarchaeia > Sigyniarchaeales > SOKP01 > JAUWRB01. The sequence goes on from JAUWRB010000169.1 coordinate 457, forward strand.
GCAGCTAAAGGATTAAAATTTATCATCAAGGAAACTGAAGTCACGCTTCAGGATGTAATGAATGGACTTGATGCCATGCAAAACGATTCTCGGTTACAAATTTTATCATGGTCAAATAATCCCTTAATACTTGAATTAGCATCTAAACTTAGAGCTATTCATCAAGATACAATTGATTGTTTTATTTTTGCAACAGCAATTTGTAATTGTGATTTTATAATTACAATGGATCATAATTTTTACACTAGAATCACGAAAGATGACTCAATTATTAAAGAAATTAAATCGTTAAATAAGAAATTCCGATTTTGGTTCGATGATCTTTCTAAAGATCCAATTCTATTAAAAACATAGAAATGGTACCATTGCATTAATTTGGCGATCCAAGTCGCCCCTTTTATCCTGCTTGTGAGAAGATACTCTTCCATGAATTGCATATTTATTATCAGGATTAGTGGTACTTGGCTTCATATTATCACAATCTCTTTTTCCTTTCAATATTCTCTGAAGTTCTTGTATGGGGAAACGCCGATGACTACCGAGCGTTCGAATGCACTTGATCTTTATTGCCTTATCCCATCTCCTTAAAGTTTTAATGCAAACTCCAAGCAATTCGGCTGCTGCGCCAATTGAATATATTAATTACAAGAAAATAAAAAATAATAAAAATTCTTGAAAGATATGGATGTGCCTTCAGTTTATTAATTGTTAATATTTGTAGATTATTTTTGACACTATAAATTACCCATCTTAAAATAGAGATCTAGTCTATTCTTAAATTTATTAAAAAACGAGTCATCTCCATCCCATTCTTTTAGTTTACTTATATCATACATATCCTCAAAAATCTTTCCAATTACCTTACAAATCTTGAAAACTTTATTATCTTTAACATTAAAATTTGATCTACAAACTATAATAAACTCATCTTGAAAACATGGCATTAGTGTAAATTTATAACTCATCAAACTAAACGATTTTAATTCTTTTCCTGATAGTTCTTGACTAAACGATTTTATCGCTGCAATAAAACCCCCTAAAAGAGATTCATCTATTGTATCATCTTTACTAAAATCTACTATGGGAAGCCCCTCTTTGGAAAAAATCCAAAGTTCTTTTAGATCTGATGGCATTTTTAATTTTTTTTCTATTAAAAGCAAATAAAATTTTTTATTTTTTTGATGGTTCTAGAAGAATTAGTTTATAAGTGTTATAACTAAGACTTATAGTTATAAAAACGAATAAAGCTCCGAAAATATAAACAATCGCAGTCATAATTGTTAATAAATAAATTAATTCTAGCGCTAAAGAGATAATATTAATAATATATCCGACTAAGAATATAACAATCAAGACTTGTATTATTATCCATTTTTTAATGATATTAGCTCCCGGAAACAATTTTTTAATTTTTTTAATAATAGTTAAACTATAAACGAAAAAGATTATTCCTCCAATTGAACAAATTAAGTTTAAATAAAAATTCAAATCAAAACTCATTAATAATTACCTCACCTGTTTATTAGAAAAATTAATTATTTTATTATTAATTGAATATCTTTTTTATAGTTTATAGTTTTTTTTTATAATTTATTTTAATGGATAAAATCTTTTATCTTATTAATGGTAGAAAATAAAAATTTAATTTTAGGGATATGTGGCAGTCCAAGAAATCAAGGAACAGAATTTGCTGTAAAATATGCCCTTAATTATGCTACTGAAAGATTTTATTTTGAAACGGAATTCTGGACCGTAAGAAGTAAAACCATTAAATTCTGTATACATTGCGATTATTGTATTCGAGAGAAGAAAGGATGCGCGCATGTAGATAATTTAAAAGAACTCTATCCAAAATTAGAAAAGGCAAAGTTTTTTTTATTTGGAACCCCGGTTTTTCAAGGAAACATTTCAGGTCAATTAAAAACAATAATAGATCGTTGTCGAGCATTGGTTGCTAAAAACCCAAATGTATTTAAAGGCAAGATTGGAGGAGCTTTAGCAGTAGGAGGAGATAGATGTGGAGGTCAAGAAATAGCAATAAGATCTATATTGGACTTTTACCTACAAAATCATATTATCTGCGTTTCTGGAGGGGCTTTTGGGGCAAATCTTGGCGCATGTTTATGGTCTCGGGATCAAGGCAAGAGAGGCGTTAAAGAAGACGAAGGAGGCCTGAAGGCTATTAGGAAAGTTATTAAAAGGATGGCAGAATTTGAAAAATGAAGTAAAATAATTAATTCATGATGAAATTAAAAAAAAAAAGAAATTTTAATTTTTGAAAAGTTTTGCTGCCTCTTTTTTACGAAGCCCAGATATACCCCATAATTCTTTGAAAAAATATTTACCTTTATATAGAACTGCTGGAGTATTAACAACGCATCCATCTGCATCACAAAATGTTTTCAGAAAATTACCGTCATGTAGGAGCTGATTGACAAATTCTTCGTCTTCAAGATCTCTTTCTACATAATTCAAATCGTTATCTCTCATCCATTCTTTCAATTCAACACATCTATGGCAACCTTTTTTCGTTATAACTATGGGTATTTGTATCTCTGTCATATTTTAAATATTGAAGAAATTAGTTATAAAACTTTATCTTCTAATTTATAAATTATTTATAATTAATTTTTTTTTTTACCTTAATCTATTAATTATAAACAATAAATTCTAATTTCCAAAATTTCTTTTTTTTATAGAAATGCGGAATAATTAAAAATGTCTGATTTAATCGAGAAATATGCTAAAAAGGTTGAAGGTTCTAAAAAAGCTAGAGAAATTATAATAATTACCTTATCAACTTGTATGTGGTGTAAGAAATGCAAAAGATGGTTACAAGAGCGAGATTTTCAATATAAATTTATTGATATAGACAAAATCGTAAATGAAGATAAAAAAAAAATTTTAGATTTTCTAAAATCGAATTATCAAGAAAGAGTAAGTTATCCTTTCATGGTCTATGATGATGATTATATCATTGGATACGATCCAGAAAAATACGAAAAATTATTAAAAGGAGGAGGGAGTTAATATGGATTTGGAAACAGAACTAGGTATGAAAGAGTATTGTAATCAAGTTAGTGAAAAAAATAATTGGGTTTTAAATAGAGACGATCAGACTTTTAATGATTTAATTGAGGGTTTAATTGAAAATAAAAAAAGATTTGGTTATCAGTCATGTCCTTGTAGGTTAGCATGTGGAAATAGAGAATTTGATAGAGATTTAATCTGCCCTTGTGATTATGCATCTAGGGATATAAATGAATATGGTGCCTGCTTTTGTAATTTATATTTGAGTCAGGATTTCTATAATCGTGGAATATATTATATAGCAGTTCCAGAACGGAGACCCCTTGAAAAAGAGGAAGCTGCCTTAGGTTGTAAACCTTTATAAATTATCATTTAAAACATAAAGCTATTACATTTTTTTCTTAAATTTTAAAAACCAATTGAGTAATCTTTTAATTTTTTATAAATGTAAAATTTAAATAGTTCCATATATCCTTCATACATATGGATGGTAAAGAATTATCGGATGATGAATTAGAAGACGAACTTGAGAAAGCTTTCAAAGAAAACGAGCACAAAAATAATCATTGTAGTGCTGCCCTGCCAAACAGTAAAGAAGTGGGACTTAAGAGATCCAATGTAAAGCTTAAAAGAAATTAATCCTTTTTTTAAATCCCTCTTTAGGGCCTTTACATTCAGGGCATTTCCAATCTTCTGGTAGATAATTAAAAAGAACATCCATTTTAGCTTCGTCATACTCTTTTCCACAATTGGAGCATTCCCAAATGAATAATTCCAGTATTTTTCTTATTTCCTGTTCGTTAACTTCTGACTCAATATTTTTATTCACATAAGAAAATGCTTTTTTATAACCGAATAAAATCGCCCCTTTAAGTATTTTATCTTTTAATACAATTTTCTTATAGCAGTTTCTTTTTTTATCTATTGCTTTCATAATTTCCCAACCAGCACCAACTTGCTCTGTATCTTCGGAGTCGAAAATGCCAACTGATGTCAAATCAATCCCTACAATTTTTAATGTGTTCTTGGGAATAGTTCCAGCGTATTCGATATGCTTCTTACCTAAGACGGAGGATGCAATAATTTTTGATTGTTCGATACAAGCTGGGATGATTCCCCAAGTTTGACCTTTATATTCTATGCAATCCCCTACAGCATATATATCTTTTTTACTGGTTTCTAAAAATTGATTGACAATAATCCCTCTATTGGTTTCTAAATTGGATTGCTTTGCTAAATCAATTGTGGATCTAATTCCCGCCTGAATTAAAACGATATCTGCTTCAAATTCACGGTCATCTTTCAGCTTGATTCCCTTTACCTTATCATCTCCTAGAATTTCTTCAGTTGCGGCACTTAAAACTACCTTTATACCCATATCCTCTATTACATCTTTAAGCATATTGCCACAATCAAGGTCTAATTGCCTTGGAAGTAATCTTGGGAAGAATTCTACAACGGTCGTTTCAATATCACAGTTCTTAATCTGTTTTGCGAGTTCAAGACCTAATAATCCTCCACCTATGATAATACCTTTCTTTACATCTTTCTTTTCAATATATTTTTGTATTTCCAAGCCGTTGTCCATATTTCGTAAAGTAAAAACACCTTTCCCCTTCATCTCAACGACATTCTTGATAGAAGGGATATTTGGCATGCTTCCTGTTGCGAAAATCAATTTATCATAACTGACTGGTTCATTTTCCCCCTCAATAAAGATGTGCTCATGCTTAATATTGATGCGGTTAATCTTTTTCCCTAAATAGACTTTTATATTTTTATTTTTATACCAATCTTCATTAAATACGATTAAATCTTCAGTAGTAGCTTGCTTCGAAATTAGTTCTGGAAGTTTAATTCTTGTATAATAAGGATAATTCTCAAGGGAATAAATTTCAATAATAGCTTCTTTATCGAGAGCACGGATATTTTGAGCTGAAAAAGTCCCAGCTACGCCGTTTCCGATAATAATTACTTTCATAGGTATTTTATTAACAACATGTTTATTAAAGTTTTTATTTTAATATATTGAAATACTAATTCTTTTTCTATGAACATGTTCTTACTTAGTTTTAAATCAAATTATGGGTTATTTTTTATTACTTCAATTATATAAAAAAATTATCAAAAAAAAAACAAAACATACAAACAAAATTATACTCAATTAATTGGTATAAATTAGTTCTAAAAAATAATTAAGGTGATAAAAATAAAAATAATAGAAGTTAATAAAGTAGATATCGCAGATACCCCTCATGAGGTTGCAGTTAAAAAATTATATTCTTTTGAACATGCTACAATCGTACATATCGAATTAAAGCCAGGGGAATCTTTAAAAAAGCATAAAACACCTGTAGATGTCTTATTTTATGTTATAGAAGGAGAGGGTACTGTGGAAATCGGTAATGAGCAAGAGCTAATTAGCAAGGATCAATTAATCTTTAGTCCTGCTAAAATACCTCATCGATTATTAAACAATAGTGAAAAAATTTTTAGATTTTTAGTTATAAAGACACCTACTCCAACAACAGAGACTAAAATGTTATAATCATAGTTTTAAATCATTTTTTCTTTCAGATTTTAATTTTTCAAGTTATAGATATAAAATTTAAAGAGGATATATGAAATGATGATAAGAAAAAGGGAAGAAGAGCATATTGCAGGTGGTGAGAGAGTTCGTAGCGTAATTTTAGGGTTAAATGATGGTTTAATTTCAACATTTACTTTATTAATTGGAGTAGCTGCTGCGACATTAATATCTACAGGTAGTAATAGTATAGTTATTTTAACAGGAATCGCAGCCATGGTTTCAGGATCAATTAGCATGGGATTAGGCGAATATATCTCATCAAAATCAGAATATAATTACATAAAAAGTGAGATAAAAAGAGAGAAAGCCGAGATAGAATTATTTCCTGATGAAGAAAGAGAGGAAGTTAAAGACATATTTTTAGAAATGGGAATTAAAGGGGCGATTTTAGAGTCTTGTGTTGAAACAATTATATCTAATAAAGAAACATGGCTAGATTTTCTAATAAAAAACGAATTAGGAATGGAAGAACCAGAAAGCCCTGTATTGAATGCGTTTTTAACTTTTATAGCATTTATTTTGGGGGCTTTTATTCCGCTTTCTGCTTATTTATTAGATTTGGGAATGATGTCTTTATTAATTTCAACAATTATATCCTTTACAAGCCTTTTCATAATTGGTGCGCTAAAGGCGTCTATTACAGGAGAACCCCGATTAAAAGGGGCATTTGAGATGGTTATTATTGGACTTATTGCGTTTATCGTTTCTTATACGATAGGGACTTTTTTAGCGCCATAATTGAATTTATAACTTCATAAAAAATTTTTGATCATGGTCACAAATAGGACAAATCATTGGAAGTGGTTCAAATTCAATATTCCCACATATTGAACATATATAAATCTCCTTAAATTCTATCCTTTTATTATTTTCCAGTAATTTAAGATATTTTGAACAAATCTTCGCATGTATTCTTTCAGCTTTTCTAGCTAAAGAAAAAGTTAATTCCGCTATATCATTGCCTATTTTTTTTGAGTTTTTCAGGAATTCTTTATACATTTTTTTAACTTCATATGTTTCTCCACTGATTGCATCCATAAGATTTGTCTTTGTATCTTTTATTTGGTTTTTCAATTCATTTTCATTAATTTTTATGAAGTTGTCAGATATATCTGAACCCGATATAACAGACAACGCTCTTAAATGATTTTTAATATGAACACCTTCTGCGATTGATATTGCTTTAAATAGACGAGCTACTTCTGGAAGGTTATCTTTTACCGCTTTTTCAGCATATAACTCATATCTCCGTTTTGCATTGCTTTCACCGTTTATTGCCGTTTTTAAATTATCTATTATCAATGACATTTCAATCTAATTGAAATTTTTATTTGAAAGATATATTGATTTTTATCTTTTAAGAATTTATCGTTTTTAACAAAAGAATACCATAGCCTTTTGGCAATGGATGAATTTTGCAATAAATTATTAATCGTTCTCAGAATATACATTTAAATATAAAAATTACTTCTAAAAAATTAATTAATGACATTCGATTACGCAATTAAGATACGAATCTATCC
>JAUWRB010000033.1 GCA_030610785.1 Promethearchaeota archaeon
AATGTTCCCGATTTTTTTTGGAATATCTTATATGATTTGCGAGATAAATTAAGAAACTTAAAAATAAAGCATGGTAAAGAAGAAATATCTCCCTTAGATTTTTTATAATTTTTTAATATTTTTTCTTTTCTAAAAAGAAACCAATATCATAAGTTTATTTTAAAAGTTAAAACCACAGAGAATGTGAATTATTTTAAATTATGCTTATAAAAAATATATTTAAAGGATTTAAATTAAAGCCTTCAAACCTGATTTGACTTTATAAGTTTTTTTTAATCTATCGATCTCTATAAATCGCTTGACTTCAAGGGAATTCAAAAAATCTCGCATCTCTCCCTTGTTTTTATCGAGTTTCGTTGCTAATCCTTTAATATTACTTTCATAATTACGAAGTACTTGAAGCAGCTCTGAATAATTGTCGAAAATTTTGTTAACAATATATTTTAGAGATTCTTTTAAGTTCAATCCAGTAATTGCACTTGTCGGGAAAATTTTGCAATCTTCAGATAAATTATTTTGAACTTTTATTAATTCTGGTGCTCTTGCCCCTTTAATATCTTGTTTATTGGCTAAAAATATTATTGGTATATTTGACTTTAATAATTTCCTAAGTGAATTTAATATTATAATCGCTTTTTCATCTTTGTCAGGTTGTGATGCGTCAAAAATAAAAATTATTCCATCTGAACCGCTCGCAACTACATCTCGCATTACCTTAAACCTTAATAAACCAGGAGTACCGAATAAAACCACGTCGAAACCATTAAGTCTTACTGATCCCAAGTCCATACCGACCGTTATCTTTCTATTTATTTTTGTGCTTAATGCTTCTACATTCAAAGCATTTTTATCCAGGTATTTTATATAGCTAGATTTACCACATTGAAGAGGACCTGAAACAACAATTTTTATCCACGATCAACATAAAAAAATATTCTTTATTACTTTATATATTTAAATTAATGTAATCTTAAATTTCTATTCAATTTTTTTTTTTTTTTCAAATAAGTGCATTTTTTTGAAGTGATGTTCCAGAAAATGTCAAGTAATAATATGATTAGACTAAGAAATATCTAGATTTACTCTTTTTTGATAAAATTATTATCAATTAGTAACTTTTTATTAAAAAATTAGATCTTAAATTAATCAAATTAGTCATAAATAGAAAGTTTTATATAGTTTTTTGTCATATTAAAAAATTAAAAAAAATTATTTTATAAAAATAATTAAATATTTTTAAAAACGATTACTATTTTCGAATAAAATAATCAAATTTCGATAATAAAGACTAAAAAAATATATCAAAAAAAACAGAAATGAAGAATTATGACTGAAAAATTAAACTCTGTTATGGTTATCGGAGCGGGGATTAGTGGTATAGAAGCAGCCTTATCATTAGGAGAACAAGGGTATAAAGTTATACTCGTAGAAAAATCACCTTCTGTAGGTGGTCGAATGGCTCAACTTGATAAAACATTTCCCACTTTAGATTGTAGTATCTGCATTCTTGCTCCTAAAATGGTCGAAGTCTCGCGACATCCAAACATCGAACTTTTAACGTACTCGGAAGTCCAAAAAGTATCGGGGGAAGCAGGAAAATTTAAAGTGAAAGTGTTGAAAAAATCTAGATATGTTAACACGGAAAAATGTACTGGCTGTGGTGATTGTAGCGAAAAATGTCCCATGAAAAAAATTCCAAATGAATTTGAAGAGGGAATAGGTCTCCGCCAAGCTATTTATATTCCATTTCCTCAAGCCGTACCAAGAAAAGCTACGATTGACGCTGAAAAATGTTTATTTCTCACGAAAGGTGCTTGCAAATTATGTATAGATGCATGTGGGGCTGATGCCATAGATTTTGAGATGAAAGACAAAGTTGTAGAGTATAATGTAGCTTCAATTATAGTTGCAACTGGTTTTGATTTATTGGATCCCTCTGTCCTTGCAAGATATCACTATGGAGAATATCCTAATGTAATTACTGCAATGCAATACGAAAGATTATTAAGTGCTTCAGGACCAACCGAAGGAGAACTAATACGCCCCTCGGATAAAAAACATGGTCACGATATTGCTTTTATTGGGTGTGTTGGTTCTAGAAATGAATCAATTTGTCCTTATTGTTCAAAGTTTTGTTGCATGTATATGGCAAAAGAAGGAGTAGTAACAAGAGAACACGCTCCCGATACAAATGTTACGATTTTTTTTAACGATACTCGAGTTATTGGAAAAAATCAAGAGGAATTCATCGAAAGGTCTAAATATGAGTATAAATTAAAATATTTTCGCGGGATACCTGGCGACATTCGAGAAGATCCTGAAACTCGCGATTTAATTGTAAAACACGCCAATTTAGATACCGGAGAAGTCGAAACTACTAAATTTGATTTGGTCGTGTTGGCTAACGCCGTAATACCTCGAAGAGGCGCTGAAAAATTAGCTGATATTTTAGGGATAGATTTAAACGAGTTAGGGTTTTTCAAGACAAAAAACTCGATTGAAGATCTACAATCGACTCGAACTGGAATATATGTTACGGGCTCTTGTCAATCTCCTGACGATATAGCTAATTCTGTAGCAAAGGCAAGTGGCGCAGCTGCATTAGCAGCGTTGCATGCTGAACCATTAAGTAAAGAGGAACAGATAATTGAACTACCCCCATTAAAAATAGTTAACGAAAGGGATAAACCTAGAATAGGCGTATTTATTTGTAAATGTGGAATTAATATTGGTGGTTACATGGACATACCTGACATATTAAAATACACAAAAACTTTACCAGATGTGGTTTTTTCCATGCATAATAAGTATAGTTGTTCGAGTTTAACGCAAGATATTATTAAAGAAAAAATTGAAGAATACGATTTAAATCGAGTAATTGTAGCAGCTTGTACTCCACGGACTCACGAGCCATTATTTCAGAGAACTATTCGAGAGGCAGGCTTGAACGAATATCTCTTTAATTTCGTAAGCATACGAGAGTTAGACTCGTGGGTTCATATGAAAGAGCGTGAAAAAGCGACCGATAAAGCGAAAGATTTAATCAGAATGGGGGTAGCTCGTACTAGATTTTTAAAGCCTGAAATAAAAATAAAAGGAGATGTAGTTCCTGAGGCTTTAATAATTGGCGGAGGTATTGCTGGGATGACGAGTGCAATGGTTATAGCAAAAAAGGGATACAAAGTTCATTTAGTTGAAAAAGATGATAAATTGGGAGGACAATTAAACCTTATATATAAAATAAATTTTGATCGAATAGATTCAATAGAATTCTTAGAAGAAAAAAAAATAGAATTAAACAAACTAAAAAATATTACGACCTATTTAAACTCTGAAATATTCGATGTTAAAGGCTCAATTGGCGATTTTAAAATTAAAGTTAAAAGTAAAATCGATGATAAGATATCAGATTTAAATGTTGGTGTAATTATTGTCGCTACGGGAGCTTACGAGCACAAACCTAAAGGTTGGTACCATTATGGAGAAGATGCTCGTGTGATGACGCAGTTAGAGTTATCCGTAAAATTAAAGGATAAGGAGTTAAAAGATGATGAAACCCTAGTATTTATTCACTGTGTGGGTTCAAGACAAACAGATCAAGAAAAAGGGGTCTCATATTGCTCATTAATCTGTTGTGGTGAATCTATTAGGCATGCGTTATATGTTAAAGAAAATTATCCAAAATCTAATATTTATGTGCTATACAGGGATATTCGAGTAGGAACTGATGAAGAGCAGTTTTACTGGGAAGCTCGAGAAAATATCAATTACATAAGGTTTAACGATTATCCCGATGTGGACATTAACAATGGTAAAATAAATGTAAGAGTTAATGATATCTTAACGCAAATAAATCTAAATATTCAAGCTGATCGAGTGGTTTTATCTACGCCATTAGTACCATACGATAATAAATTGCTCTCAGAATTACTGAAAGTTCCTCGCGACCAAAATGGTTTCTTCTTAGAAGCACATATCAAATTAAGACCAATAGACTTTGCAACTGATGGAATTTTTCTCGCAGGGACATCTCACGGACCAAAAGGTATTGCAGATTCAATATCTCAAGGAAGAGGTGCTGCTGCTCACGCCTTAATTCCATTAATAGCTGGAATCGTTGAAAACGAGCCATTAGTGTCCGTTGTTAATCCTTCTTTATGTATAGCATGTCAAAAATGTGAAGAAGTTTGCAATTTTGGAGCTATAGGAGTAAATTTTGATAATGATATCTTAGTTTCTGAATCGAACCCGTTATTATGCAAAGGTTGTGGCGATTGTGCAGCAGCTTGTCCTGCGGGAGCAATTACAATGAGCCATTTTGCTGATAACCAATTAACTCCAATGATTTCTGAAGCCTTAAAAGGCGATTTTATTGACGAGAGGCCTCGAATAGTGGCTTTTCTGTGTAATTGGTGTAGTTACGCTGGCGCAGATACTTGTGGAGTGAGTCGTTTTCAATATCCAACAAATATACGACCAATTAGAGTAATGTGCACCGGAAGAATTCCTAAAAGCTACGTGTTGCAAGCATTTTTAGAAGGTGCCGATGGTGTTTTTATTGGAGGGTGCCATATAGGCGATTGTCATTATATTGAAGGTAATTACGACGCTTTGCAACGATATAACGAACTTAAAGAAGTTTTAGAGAAAGTAGGAATTGAACCTGAACGCTTCCATCTCGAATGGATCTCAGCAAGCGAAGGAAAGCGTTTTGCTAAAGTTATAACGGATTTTGTTGGAAAAATAAAAGAACTAGGGCCTTTACCCAAGACGGGCGATAAAATCATACCAAAAAAAGAAGAAAAAGTTAAGGAAGGTGCATAAAAGTGGTTGAAATGATAAAGAAAAATGCAAAAGATTTGGATAATAACTTTCGTTTTGAAATCTCTAAAAAAATTGGTGCAAAATCTCTCTTAAACTGTATTCAATGCGGTGTCTGTAGCTCTGGTTGTACTGTCACGGAATATGTTGACATGCAACCCCATCGGGTGGTCGCATCTTGTCTTCTTGGTCTAAAGGACGAAGTTCTCAGTAGTCAAGCGATTTGGACTTGTTCGCTGTGTCATAGATGTACCGAAAGATGCCCTAAAGGCGTGGATTATTCGTTTATATTAGCCTTGTTAAGAAATCTAGCGGTCAAAGAAGGCAATATTCCTAAAGAATATTCTGATACTATCAGAACAATAAGCAAGAACGGATTTGTAATACCTTATACCGGAGGAATGAAAATAACCATTGATAGAAGACGAGACAAGATGGGATTACCTAAAATTATTACTCCCAATTTAGATGAGATTAATTTCATAATTAAAGAAACTGGATTAGGAGATTTAATTAAAGAAGATAACAAAAAGGAGGTTAAAAAATAATGGAATATGCACTATATTTAGGATGTACAATTCCTTTAAGATTCCCGCATTTTGAATACGCCTTTCGGGAAGTTGCTAATATTTTAGATATCCAATTTAAAGAAATGAAAGGCTCAAGTTGTTGCCCCGATCCTGTCGCCACGCAATCTTTAAACATCGACACGTGGTTAACGTTAGCAGCAAGAAATTTGGCGATTGCCGAAAAAATGGGTTTAGATGTGATGACCATTTGTTCGGGGTGTTTTGAAACTTTAAAAACCACCCATGTACTTTTAAAAGAAAATAATGAAGCATTTGACAGGGTCAATTTGGTCTTGACAAAAATTGGATACGAATATAAGGGTACTTCTAAAGTAACCCATTTCACAGAATTATTTAGTCAAGAAGCCATGCTTGAAAAGATAAAAAATGTTATTTTAAGACCTTTAGACGATTTAAATGTTGCTGCTCATTACGGATGTCACCTTATTAGACCGTCAAAAATCATGCAATTTGACGATCCCGAACGACCAGAATCTATAGATACAATTTTAAAGGTGTTGGGTGCTAATACAATTAAGTTCGCATCTAAATTAGAATGCTGTGGATATTGTGCCAGGTTAAACGAGGATATTGGTTTTAAACTCGTAGAAGAAAAAATGTCCGAATTAAATAAACTTGAGTTGGAAGTTGATGCCATGGTTGCGGTATGTCCGGCTTGTGTAAGTCAATACGATAGAAAGGAAAAATTATTATCTAGAAAAACTGGCAAAGAACTAGATATCCCGATTCTCTTTTTACCTGAATTGATGGCAATAGCGTTTGGTATAGAAATAGATAAATTAGGGCTGAAGAATCGGAGTGTAAAACCTATGAAATTAATTGAAAAATTAAAAACCTAAATCTATAACACAATTTTTTAATGTGAATTTGAATAAAAAAAAAAAAAATAAATGGAAATGTAAAAATAGAAAAAAAATTAGAGTTTTGTAAAATGATAATTACACAACAAAAAGATATAAATGAAATATATGAAATGATAAAGCCATACTCGAAAATCTTAATTGCGGGATGCGATGGTTGCAATCAACCTCCACGATCAATTAACGAGGCTAAAGTACTCGGACAACTATTAGAGCTTAAAGCGAAAACTGAAGGAAAAGCACTCATCTGGAAAGCAATAACAATTTTAAGGCAATGTGACGATAGAATTGCTGCTACAACAGTGAGACCCTTTTTAGACGATTATGAAGCAATTGTGTCTTTAGCGTGTGGCCTTGGCGTTGTAATGATGAATAAAATAGCTGATAAAATCCTTACTTACCCCGCTCAGAATTCCATGTTTGGCGGCGTTCAGAACGCAAGTGAAAATGACTTTATTCAATACTGTGAAACTTGCGGAGATTGTCTTTTAGGCGTAACTGGTGGTGTTTGTCCCATTGCTGGATGTGCAAAACATTTAAATAATGGACCATGCGGAGGAACTGTTGATGGACTCTGTGAAGTTGGCGGATATACTCGTCCTTGTGCTTGGATTGAGATCTATAAGAGATTAAAGAAGTTTGACAGGCTGGATCTCTTTACAAAATATAGACCCGCAAGAGATTATCGATCTGCTACAAGTCCATCTTTTATAGTTATAAATAAAACGTATACTAATGAAGAAGAAAAGAAAAAGGAGGAGAAAAAGTAAAATGGGAAAACGACCAGCATATAGTAATTTGTGTAAGGCAATAGAAGCAGGCCATTTTGTGTTCACGGGAGAACTTGAACCTAAGAAGATTTTAGACCTCAGTGAGATCATTGAATCCTCCAAGGAAATGATTAAAACTAAAAGGATCATCGCAGCTAATGTCACGGATGGTCCACAAGGAGATGCATACATGTCGTCATTGATTCCAAGCTACATAATCCAAAGAGATGCTGGAATTGAAGCCGTGTGGCAAGTAGCTGTCAGAGATCGTAACCGCGTGGCGCTATTCGGAGATGTCATCGCTGGAGCGTATATGGGGCTTAAAAACATCCTGGTACTCACCGGGGATCACACGGCGCTTGGAGATAATAAAAAAGCCCGACCTGTCTATGATATCGACAGTACACAGTTTTGTGAACTATTATCTAAGATAATTGACGATGGTACAGATTACGAAGGCAATGAAATCAGTGGTGGAAAAGTAGAAATGAATTATGGCTGCGTTGCTAACCCCAATGCTGTAGGTGAATATATGGAGCCCGAGATTCTTAAAGTGGGTAGAAAAGTTGAACAAGGAATTGATTTCATTCAGACGCAAACAGCATTCGATATTGATGTGGCTAAGGAGTTCATAAATGAATTAGCCCGATTCAATGTGCCCATACTTTTAGGTATATTTCCAATGAAGAGTCATGGAATCGCCTGGTATTTTGACAATTATATTCCTGGTGTAAGCGTTCCCAAGGATCTTCTCAAAGCACTGAAGTCTGCTGAGAAAGATAACAAGGGAAATAAACCAGCTAAATATGCGGCTCTCGATAAGGTAAATGTGGAATTCTTTAAGCCTTTTATCAAAGAGATCAAGGAAAATTCAAAGGCCAGCGGCGTGCATTGTATGGCTGTAGAATATGAAAGGCTATTCATACCACTACTCGGAGAGTATCCTGAATACGCAAAGGGTTTCTATTAAAAAAAATAAATCTTTAAAAATTTTTTAATTTAATTAATAATTTTTTTTATAATTTTTAGTAAAAGAATAAAAAACCACCCGAAAAGAGGGAAAAAAATGAAAAATCTAGACGATAAAGATAAAAAAATCCTTGAAATGTTAATAGAGGATTCGAGAAGACCCTACCGTGAGATAGCAAATGAGACAGGATTGTCGGAATCAACAGTGAGGAAGAGAGTTATTAAATTGCAAAAAGAAGGCGTAATCGAAAAATTTACAGTACAGATTTGCAGAGAAGAGGAAAAATGCATTCTAGCTTTCATAACGATCGTTCCTAAATCAGAATCTGAAGTAAAAGAGTTATTAAGAGAAACGCAAATAATTCCTCAATGTGAAGAGGTTTACTTTCTTGCCGGTCGATGTGGCGTTTTAATAAAAGTTAATGTACCCGAAATTAACGAGTTGGACGCCTTAATAGAAGCATTTAAAGGCCGTAGTGACGTGAAAAGCGTTGAGCGCGTTTGCGTTGTTTTAAAACCCATTAAATCTCTATCGCAAAATGGTAGTCGTGTCTTTTAACTTTATTAATTGTTATAAATTAGTTTTCTTATATAGTTAGAGTTTGTAGCATTAACTAAAAAACAAGATTTTTCCATTTTTTTCCATTCTTTTTACTTTATCAAGTTCTTCTAAATAAATAAGATGACTTACTACCTCGCTAAGTGCCATAAAAGTGTTCATTTCGTCCAAATTTTCTCCAAAATGAATTTTAGAAATTTTTAATGGCGTCATGGGATTATTCTTGATTAGACTTGAAATTTCAAAAAGTCTTTGCGAATGGTGTTTTTTAATATCTTTTATGCGCTCGTGCGGATTATAAATAACTTCTTGATGGGCCGGGAAAATAATTTTTGGATTTAACTTATCGATTCTATCTAAAGATTCTAAATAAAGCTTTAAGATGTTATTAAAATCATATTTCTCGTATTTCTTATTAAGTTCTGGATTAACGATAAAATTTCCTATATGGGGTGTTATTCTAGAAAGAATGTGATCTCCTGAAAATAAATATCGTTTTTTTTCATCAAAAACACAAATATGACCTAAAGCGTGCCCTGGTGTCCAAATGATTTTTAATTTATTCGTGTCAAAAAAGATTTCGTCGTTATCATTTAATACTTCATCGGGTTCATGATATCTAATCATTTTTGACCAAGTAATAAAAAATTTAACGATTCTTTTGCCCTGTTTTTCATTAACACCGAATTTTATCATTTGCTGGGCAACATCATTTGCAGCATTCTCTACGGCTTCATAATTATTAACATTTGTTTGCCATTTCATTAAATCACGAGCAATTTCATGCATTAAGATTTTAATATTCGGATTTTTTCGCTTGAATTTTTTAATTAAGCCGATGTGATCAACATGTGAATGAGAAACAACGCAATAATCAATGTTTTTAAGTGTTATTTGCTTTTTATTGAGAGCAGAAAAAAATAATTTAGGCCAATCGCCAAAATTTAAGCCAGCATCTATTAGAATTCTTTTTTCGCCAATTTTGAACAAATAAATGCATACAGATTTTACTTCAAAAGGAATGTCGATTTTAAATCGATAGACCCCTTCTATTTCATTAATATCCGACTTTAATTTATTCAATTTAGACCAAATAACTTTTATAATTCAATATAGAAAAAAAATAATGATTAATAAGAATTAATTAGACAATTTTAATTTACTCTTTTTAATAAAATAAATGTAAGAGAACTAGAAATTATTAAATGGAATAACCTGCTTTTTCTCTATCGTATGTGTTTTCTGTTGCGCCTCGTTTTTTAAGTTCCATTTTTAAGGTTCTATGCACTTCATTTTTTGGAAGGGCATCAACAAAGTCAATGTATCTGGGTATCATAAAATCAGCCATTTTATTCCGACAGAAATCTAAAAGCTCTTCTGGAGTCATTGTTTCACCTTTTTTTAACATTACGCTAACCATCACATCGTCTTCACCTAATTCTGATTTGATGCCAAAAGCAGCAGATTCCAAGACCTTTTCGTTTTGATCAATAATACTTTCAATACTAAATGTAGCAATATTTTCTCCGCGCCTTCTAATAGAATCCTTTTTTCTGTCAACAAAATAGAACCAGCCATCTTTATCTTTAGTTGCTAAATCCCCCGTGTGAAACCAAAATAAGCCGTCTGCGCCCTTTTGTACTAAACTTTTCGAGGCTTCCTCGTCCTTGTAATAATTGACTTCGCGCGATTTCAATTCACTTTCCCTTATTAAAAAAACCAATTCACCAATTTGATCGGGTTCAGGAATAATAATTCCCTCGTCATCCATGATTTCCGCAATTGTACCTGCTAATGGTTTTCCCATGGTTCCAACAGGCAAGTTTTCATTTCCTTTTGTAATAAGCATGAACCCACCTCCATCTGTAGCGCCATAATTCTCTTCTATTCTCACGTTAAACCTTTTCTCAAACGCTTTCCATAATTCTTTAGGACAAGCAGCAGAATTGACAATTTCAACTTCGTGATCTTTATCATTTGGTCTTTCTGGTTGTTTCATTAAAATTGTAGTCATCGCTCCAAGCGTGTTAAAAGTAGTAACGTGATATTTACGACAAATATCCCAATGTCGGCTAGCACTAAACTTTTTAGCAAGAATTAATGGATTTTCGTTTAAATAAGTAGCAAAAGTTGATAGAAAAAGAGCGTTAGAATGGAATAATGGCAAAGATGTGTAAACAACATCGTTCGGTTTAATTAAAATTTTAATAATTTTCATGAGTGTTTGAATGTTAAAACCTCCGAGCAATCGTCCTTGCCAAAACATTATTGCTTTAGGAAGACCAGTTGTACCAGCAGTGTACATGAGCATGGATAAATCATCCAGACTAATTTCAATATTAATATCATCGTCTGAAGATTGCATTACTTCTTGGAGGGATATTGTTCCTTCCGGTATTTTGAACTCTTCTGGAGCTTCATTGATATCGATTATAACGCGTTTAAGCTTAGATAATTGACTTTTTATTTCTAAAAATTCTTTTATTAAAGACCAATGGATAATTATAGACGATGAATCGGAATGATCTAAGATATATTTCAAACCATCTCCTTTTAATCCCGTGTTAACTAAAACTATATATGCTCCCATTTTGAACGTGGCATAAATGGAGAATATATATTCTGGCGAATTTATTTCCATTAATGCGATGCCTTCACCTTTTTTTATTCCTAACTTTAACAATCCATTCCCTAAACGATTTGATTGCAAATGTAAATCTTTGTAAGTATACTTTTCATCGATGCCCTTATCAAAATCTCTAATATATGTTAAAAATAATTTATCTCCTTTAATTTCTGCGTTATTTTTAATAATTTCTCTTAATATGGTTTTTCTGGTTATTCGAAATTTTTTTTTTGACATTTCTTTATTACCATTTTTTTATATTATTTAATGGAAACAGATAAAAAAAAATTGCTAATATTTTTTTATATAAATCATCTTCGTAAATTGGGTGAGAGAGTAGAAGTAATAAGGAAATTTAAAAATTTAGAAAAAATAGAATCTAAATTTAAAGTACAATATTGGTAATTATTTTTGTTAGTTTAATATTTTTTTATACTTGATACCTAATTCTGATAATTTTTCTTCGATTAAAGCAAGATATTCCTTTCCAACCTTCCTTAAAAGTTTTCTATATAATTTTTTCGAAATCCCTTTTATCAACATGGCAATTGGTAGAGTTCTTTTATCGAAGATAAATAACTTATTTTTCTTTATTCCCTTTATATATTTTTTCGCAACATCTTCGGGAGTTGACCCTTTTGTTTTTTCCATGTAATTTTTCCAAAATGTTCTCTTAAAATCGTCACTTTTTCCGTTAATATCGTTAATCTCTTCTATTACTATACTGCTAGGAAATTCAATGGTTGATTTATCAATTATATTACTTTTTACGCCCGTTGGACATATCACGGAAACATTTATACCTCTAATGTTGAGCTCGCTATAAAGTCCTTCTGAAATACCTACTACTGCAAATTTTGAAGCAACATATTGAAGATGACACGATAATCCAATTATACCCGCCGCTGAGCCTGTATTTACGATGTGACCGGAACCCCTTTCGAGCATTCTTGGCAAAAAGACTTTAATCGAATGGATTACTCCCCATAAATTTATATCTAAAATGTGTTTCCATTCTTCTAAAGAGATGTCTTCTACGAAACCTCCACCGCCAATTCCCGCGTTATTTATCAAAAGGTCAATCTCTCCTAATCTAGAATGGAATTCTTTTGCAAGTTCTACAAAATCTTCGTATTTGGAAACGTCACACTTTCCAATAAATACTTTAACTCCAATTTGTTCGAGCTCTTTTTTAACATTTTCTAGTCTTTCCATGTCAATATCTGAAATAAATAAGTTCATTCCCTCCCTAGCTAATCCAATTGCTAAAGAACGACCTATTCCACTGGCAGCACCAGTTATTAGACAATTTTTATTTTTTAATTTTTTCATTTCGATAGTAGACCTATTTTTTATTATATTAATATTGGAATAATTAATTACAAAAAAAAGTTGATCTTTTTTGCCTTTAAAATAATTTAGAGAATTCGGAAAAAAAAAACTCTAACAATTTTTGTTTTATACAATAGGAATTAAGGAAATTAACCGAAAATATAAAATGAGAATGATAAAATTTAACAAGGATAGGTATTTCTTAAGTTTAAAACAAAATGAATTATTGTAAACATCATTTTAAAATTAATATATTATAAATAAAAAGATTTAAAGAATAATGCTACTCGAGAGCGTTTTTATTACAAGAGGGGGATTTTGGGGAGAAGAATATGGTTTTAAGTTATTATTCGCGATTGTTGCTGTAATCATTTGTGTTGTAGATTGGAAATGGAAAGAAAGAAAAGATTATTTCTGGGTTTTTTTGACCGGTTTTATTTTTTGGAGCTTAGTTGAATTAGCGCTCCAACTCATTGGGATTAGAAAAATGCCAAATAGATTTTTATTTGGATTTGAAATTTCAATTTGGCTCTCTATTCCTTTACAAGGGTTGTCCGAAGGTGTTACAGTTGGAATTGTAGGTTTATTTATTACCGATCTTTATATCGATAAGAAAACCAGGAAGCATGCAATGCTAGTTTTCATTGTAATAGTTATTCTTATATCATGTATCATGTTTAGCCATGGGGTTTACGTCCCTAATGTTGGTGGAGATGTTCCGTCTCGAAGAGAAGTTTTCCCTCTCTTTTCTTTAATCTTATTTGTTTTGATTGCTCCTGTAATATATTGGCTCGTCACTACGGATCGTAAGACAAGAAAAAGAGGATTATACATGTTTATCGTCATGTTTATCTTAGGATGCATCTGGTATATAGTATATTGGTTATCTGGGCAACGATGGGTGGAAATCGGAATATTAAATCCAGATGGAACGTATTCTAATTTAAGACGAGCTTCCATGGTAATAGAACTATTAGTCATTGTTTACAACGCGATAGTTGAAATTGCTTTAATTTACATGACTTTTTTAGCAATTCCGTATCTAATAGGACTTATTAAGCCAGAAACTGATACATGACTTTTTAATTATCAACAATTCAATGATTTTTCGCAGAATTTCTAATTTAATTGTATTTTTTACCTATTCTGTTAGAAAAAAAATCATTCCTGTTCAAAAAATAAACATTTCTTCATATCAAATTCTAAATCTCTTAATTTTCTCTTGATCTCAGTTGGATTATAGTCGCGTTTTAATAAGTCCATGATAGTGTCTTTTAAATTTTCTAAATTATCTATACCACATTTATAGAAAATATTATCTTTATCTAAATTTATGCTTAAAATTTCAAACAAACCCGTTAGAGATTTCCTAATTTTTTCGTAATATTCCCAAGCTTTATCTAAATCTGAAACCTTCTTAAAATTCGACATGATAATAGAATAAAATAGTAAAAAAAAAATAAACTTTTTTATAAAACAGCTTTTATTTTTTCAGCTAGTTCTTTGGCGTCTTTTTCAAAAGATTCAAGTACTTCAAAAGTTTCGTTAGAATTAACAATTAATGCCGCGTGTAATAATTTTTCAAGACCGATTCTCGTATTTAATCGTTCGCTTTTTTGTAAATGGAAGATGACCCTGCCTAACTCGTTTTTTAGCAAACCTCTCTCGGCATTTGACACAATTTCAAAAAGAGCAGGACATACTTTTTCAATCGTTTCTATGCTCATGTGACTTGCTAAAGAATAAACTTGTTTTTGTTGTTCATCACTTAATTTTATTACTTTTTCTTTGGCTTTTATTTCCATCATTTTATTTTTATCACTTTTTTTTTTTTAATACTTACTATTTAACATTAGAATCATTTAATATATAAATGTATTGGGATAAAATAATGCGTGTATTTTACTATATCAGTTAATTTTTCGAAAGATTGATTTTTTCCGTCGTTTTCCTAGCGAAAAACGGAATTGGTTGTCTCATGATGATTACTTTCCGATTTGAATTATTTTTACTAAATTTTATGATTGAAATTCTACTTTTTTCACGATCATTAAGATTTTTTTCTTACTTATTTAAAAAAAGAAGTAATAAATTCGTCATCAGAAAAATGAAAAAGTATGGAAAAAATAATCAAAAAAAACCAAAATCTAATTGTTTTTTGTTCATTTTTAATAATTTATTTTTCAATTTTATTTAATATAGATCAAAACGATCTTTCCTAATAGTTCTATAAGAATTTTTAATAAAGACAAGAAATATTAATTCGATTTAATTACATCAATTTTATTAACATTCAATTTTATTATTATCTAAATATATTTTTTAATTCTATTAATAAAGATGAAAAGTAATATGGAAAAGACTTTTGATAAAGATCTAAAAAAATTAATAAAATTAGAACGCTCTCAAAAAAAATTAGTAAATTACGTTGTCAAAGTGGGGAAATGGCTCCTGTTCGTATTACCTGTCGCGCTAGTCGTAATCACCTTGCTTACATTGTTTTTATTTCCGGAATTACCAGAAGCTCTGACTTTCAGTGAACAAACACCAGAATATCAAATATTAACAATTACATATTTTATCGTCTTGGCGCTTTACTTTGTCAATTCAATTTTATTATTTTTAACTTCGACAAAAACGACAAAATCGCTTGATTCAAGATTAAAATTTGAAAGAATAAAAGGAAGACCGATAGATAGTCTTGATGGATTCGACCTACTTTACTTGAAAATAAAAAGAGTAACAAGCTTGCTTAAAATAATAGCCCTTATATGCATTGTCTCAATGATTTTATTTATTATAATGTTAGGCCTTGGAAATCTTGACTTAGGTTTCGCAGCGGCAGGTTTTGCTCTCATTGGTCTCGGCTTAGCGTTATTAATTCGCAGCTTGAACTTAAACATCCACGATGTTAATGGATTACAAGATTTTTATAAACCAACAACTCATCAAATATTCTTAGACAATTTTTTTGCTGAAATATTCTCTAATCATTTAGATCCCGTCACATTTTTAAAATGGGACGAATATTTAGCAGGGTTAAATAAGATTTTAACTCCTACTTTTTTACAAAAAGTAAAAGAACATGAAGAAGACGAATTACCAATAACATTTGCCATCGAAAGAATTCTATTCTTATATTATTTGAAATATCAAAACGTATTAACTGATGAATTACTACTCCAAGAATTCAAAGAAATAATTGATGTGGATTCAGAGACTTTTGATATGGAAAAGGGGTTATTGTTAGAAGGGTCTTGGTATTTTTCTATTAAAGATATCTATAAATTATTAAATTACATAAAAAAATATAATCCTGGTTTTTTCAATATAATAGATAGATTACAGTTAGAATTAGCAGATAATATCGAACGCCTGTCAAAAGACCCTATTTACATGGATTCCGCTGCTCAAGAAGTTGTATTTTTAAAGAGCGAACTCAATGTGATGATCTTTCTCTACAATAATTCACCAGAACCGAAAAAATACACCATTAAAGTAGTCGCACCGGGGTTTGATCCAACCGAACTCGTGCTTAATGTTGAAGTAGAAGGGAGGGGTACATTTTTGATCCCTGATAAACCCATACCCTTAACCGCCCGAGATAGCGTGGATATTGCCGGAGTATTATCAGTAATGTTAGAAAATGGAGATACCACGTGGTTGACTTTGGAACCAAAAGAATTAGGAGAACAAACCATTCAAATCTTTTTATTATCCTCGGAAGGAACAATTATCGAAGGAAAAACAAGGATAGTGAAAGTAACTAAAAACATGAAGGATTATTTAAAGAAATTAACTTCAATTGGCTCATTACTTGGTGGTCTTGCCGTACCTTTAGCTAAAATCTTACCCGGCATGTTAGGATAATTCATAGAAAGCACCGTTACTAAGCTCGCGACTCCAAGACCATGACTTAAAGTTAAGATCACAGGAAGTTTTATTAAATATTTCAAAATTTTTTTTTTTGATTTTTTTAAAGTTCTGAGTTCTGATTCAATAATCCCAATTTTATCATGAAATTTAATTAAGAATTAGGAACATTTTTATAAATTTCTTCTGTTATTTTTTTCAAAAAGATATTAAAGTTATTAATGAAACCATAAAAATCTTCATTATCAATTTCTTTGAGTAATAATCTTTTTTCATCCCCCCAAGTGAATAAATTTCCCGAATTGATTAATTCTCTTTTTTCTTTTAAATTCTCTCTATATTTTTCGTAAAGATTTAAACCAAATAATGTTTTTTCGATAATTTGATTTTTGAATTCTTCAATTTTCAAATCATGATCATTTATAATCATATATATATCAATAAAATCTCTGGCTTTTTTTGTACCTTTTCTCGTGAGAATTGCTCTAATCTTTTCACAAAATATTTCTTTAATATTATAAATGGGAAATGTAATTTCTTTTGAATATTTACTATACTCCTCGGGATATAAAAAATTAAGTTCTTTATTTTCAGGAATTATGCTTTTTAATTTTACTAGTTTAGGTTCAAATTTTAAACATTCAATAAAATTAATTTGAATTTTTATATATTTTTCAATATTCAAAATTTCAGAATTAAAGTATAGTTTAAAAGTTACCATTTTATTACTACCCCCAAATTGGAAATATTTTTCATTAGTTTTATCAAAAACAAAAGCCAAATTAATTTTTCTGCATATTATTTTAAATATTTTGGCAATTTTAATAATAAAAACAGATAATTCGTTTCTTAATTGTTTCCCAGATTTGTTTTTCCACATATATTGATTTTTCCAAGTAAAATCTATATCCTCAGAAAATCTATAGTAATCAAGATAATATTTTATTAGACATGAACCTCCTTTAAATAAAAAATTTTTATAAAAAAAATCATTTTGAGAAAGCTCAAAAAGAATTTTATAAAGTATTAAATCTGTTTCAATTAAGTCCCTATATTCAAAATTTAATATTTTGCTCAATTCTCCAATGAAACCTTTCAAATAATTTCCTCAACTATTTCTTTTACAGAATTAGGATATTTTTTTCCGTGATTTCTAATTCTTTTTTTTGATAAATTATTTATATATTCAGACACATCAATTAAAATCTTTTTCCTTGGCACGCTATTATATATCCAAATATAAATAAAATCAAGAATAGTTTTTTCTAAGTCTGAATATCTGAATCTGTTCTCTATTATACCAAAATTTAATAAATCAGGCTTTAATTTTATAAATTTGAATTTATAACCGTTAATATTTATAGGTTTATTTCTATACAAGTTGGAACTTATAATATAATTTATAGTAAAGTATTCGTGAGTTTCCTTATTCAATTTTAACGCCGTATAAAGACCAAAATACCAATCCTTAATACCTTTTAAATCAAGACCTTTTGAAACAAGTTCTAAATGTGAATATTTATTTGAACCAAATTTTAATTCTTCTAAATTCTTAATATAAAATATACCTTTAAAAATTCTTAAAAGATAACCCCTTGAAATAAAATATCTAATTACATTATTATAATTTAAATTAAGGAAATCACAATATTCCTTAATTTCCTCAGATTTTATAAATTCTTTACCTTTAATAAAAAATTTTTTTAATAAAATTGTTGATTTCATTTATATCACAATGTTGAATTTTATACCACATTATGATATAAATATATTTACTGAATTTAAATATGACACATAAAGTAAAATTTGTAAAAAGATCAACTCTTCCGTTCTAAGTATTATGGATTGAAATGATTTTACATGATCCAAATTGATACCCATCCTTAATTTTTATAAACAACGAGTTACTAAAATTAATCATAAGGA
>JAUWRB010000240.1 GCA_030610785.1 Promethearchaeota archaeon
CCGGAAAATATTACATGTTGGAACAATTTAGGGGTAGCGTATAACTACTTGGGGAATTACGATAAATCAATAGACGCATTCAAGCACATGCTAGATATTAATACCGAACATGATTCTGCTTGGCGAAATCTATGTCTAACTTACAATAAAAGAGGTCTTTCTTTCGACTTCAAAGGTTTAAAACCTAATAGCGATATTTCTTGGTACTTTTTAGCAAAGGAGCTATTACAAAACCAATATTTTAACGATGCTTTACACGCCTGTGATAGATGTTTGGCTATAAACCCAAGTTTTCGCGATATATTTAAAATTCGAAAAAGTATTAGAGCCGAAATAATAAAAAAAAATAAAATGGAATCGAAAGAAACACAAAAGGTTCTTATTAAAGTTGAAAAAGACCCTTATCTCGAAAAATTCAAACAATTACAAAAAAAAAGTAAAAAGCATGAAATAGAAGTAGAAAAATCCATGGTATTTCCTGATATTGATAAAAACGACCCGTATTACGAAAGATTTAAAGAAATACAAAAAAAATTGAAAAAACATAAAATGCAAATAGAAACTGATTTAAAAATTCTTAAAAAAGTTGGAAATGAACCCATTAAAGAAAATCTTCAAGATTTACCCAAAAAAATTAAACCGATTTTCATAAGTGATATAAATCACGATATTTTAGATAGTTATTTTGTCATGGATGGAGCAAATATTGCGTTTGGAGATAAATCGTCCAATGACAAAGCTAAGCTCTCAAATATTATAAGTTTAAAGAAAAAATTAGAATCTTTTGGAATTAATCGATATAAAATAATTTGCGATAAATCTTTATATTATAAAATTGACGAACCCGAAAAATATAATCAATACATCCAAAATGAAGAAATAACTGAAACTCCAGCTGGAACTGAAGCAGATTATTACATTTTACAATACGCTCTCAGTAAAAACGCTTTTATAATATCGAATGACAGGTTTAAAGAATTTTATAACGCATTTGGGGAGAACTGGATTAAAGAAAAACGAATTACTTTTGCGTTCATAGATCAAGAGGTATTTCTCGATAAATTAATGACAAAAACAAAAAAATAATTTCATAAAATTATTTATAGAGATTTTATAGAGATTATAAAAGTTTTTTAATTCTAATGCCCATTTTTTAGAAGATTAATTTAAAATTTCATTGGATTGCTTCACATTAAGGCTCATCATTAGCTCATACAAATACAAAATATAGTGATTGTTGATTAAAATTTTTTATTTGAAAGATTTTTTATAAAAATTATAATCTTTAAACTGAGTAATTCTTTACTATAGTGATTTAAAAAAAAAATATTTAGTTTCTTTAATTTAATACTAATGTTTACTACTTGTTACAATGAATAAAAAAAGCGTAGTGCGCGAAGAGAAAGAACCTTTTAAAGGGAAAGTGACTCTTGTTACAGGAGCTACTGGTGGCATCGGAACAGCAATCTGTGAAAGATTTGCAGAATTAGGATCCTTTGTTTACGCGTGTGACATTAATAGATCTGCCGAATTAGCTGACCGTATAAACGAGAAATATGAAGAACCGAGAGCAACGCCAGCCTCATGCGACATTTCAAGTAAAGAAAAAGTAAAAGATATGTATCGGAAAATATCAGACGAAAGAAATGGTGTAGATATTCTAATCAATAACGCTGCCGTTCACGGTAAAGGTAATTTTCCTCAAATTTCTTACGATGAGTTTTTAAAAACAATTAAGGTTGATCTTTCTGGTGCCATGTATTGTACTCTCTTGGCGATTCCCCACATGAAGAAAAAGAGGTGGGGGAGAATATTGTTTACTGGGGCACCTCTATCTTCGTCTGGAATTCCTTGTCCATATCTCGCAGGTAAGTCAGCTTTCATCGGTTTGGCAAAGTACCTCTCTAAAAAGTATAAAGAATACGGTATCCGGACATTTACGCTAGTATTGAGGCATTGTGATACCCCCATGATAAGGAGAGTCATGAAAGCTAGAGGAAAGGATGTTGAAAAAGGTATCAATGAGTTAAATAAAAAATCCAGAACTGGTAAAATGATAACTCCTAAAGAGGTGGCTGAATTATACGCGTTTTTCTCTTTATCTAACTCACCGAAAGTTAACGGATTGACGCTCCTTTCGGATGGAGGAATCACATATCTTTAAAAAGAGGATTAAAATGATCAAGGATCAATATTATAAAGGACAGAATTGTATTATTTTCGGAGCCAATAGTTTTGTTGGAAAAACGATTAGTAAATTTCTTTCTCAAAAACACGTTAATCTTGGGCTCATTGATCTTAATTCTCATGAAGATAGTGGAATCATTGATGATTTAAAGAAACAGAATAGAGTTATCTATAAAACAGTAACATCCTGTAACCAAGAGGACGTGCAAAAAGCTGTAGAAGCAATACAAGGTTATTTTGGAGATATTAACTATCTGATTTGTTCTTACTACATCAACGATGCAAGATGTGAGATAAAACCGGAGGACCTGTCTTTAGAAACATGGGATAACTTATTTCAAGATTGGATAGTTAATTACTTTTTAGTTCTGAAAGCTGTTGTTCCCTTAATGATTCAAGCAGGAGGCGGAAGAGTAGTCTTTTTGAATACAACCACCGGATACACCGGAGAAGGAGAAGGAGAAGGACAAATAACCCTTAATGGGTCCATCCATGAAAATGCTTGCTCGAGTGGAATTACAGGACTAATGACTTCAATAGCTGCGGATATTATCCCTCAAGGAGTTTCAGTAAATGGAATAGCTCTTGGACCTAAATATGAAAGTGATCCCGAAAGAATCACTTGGGCGGTTGATCTTTGGCTTTCGGGAATAGGCGAGTATTCGTGTGGCCAAATTCTTAGATTGTATTAAATATTTTTTTATTTTTGTCAATTTTTGAAAATTTTGGAGGTTTTATTTAAAATGGAGTTTTTGAGTGAAAAAGAAAGAATGAAAATCCTAAAAACATGGGATATTTACGAATTATCACTAAAGGAGCAAATCATAAAAATATTTGAAAAAGTAAGAGATATTCGTTTTGGTAGCATTGATTCTAGAGATCCCATGGATGTTTATAAAGCAAACAAGGGAACGTGTTCGGGAAAGCACTTCCTATTGAGAGATTTATACAAGGGAATTGGTTTAAAAACCAAAGATATGATATGCATGCAACGTTGGAAAGATTTAACATGGTTTCCCGCCGATATGTATGAATTAGTAAACTTTTCTGAGAATTTAAAACAAATGCTAAAACAGCACGAGATCATAGACTTCCATAACTATGTTAAAATTTTATTAAATGGTAAATGGATTCAGTTGGATGTTACAATCGACCTACCACTAAAAAAACTTGGATTTTACACTACAGAAAACTGGAATGGAAAATCAGACATGCCTCTTTGCTTTTGTGGTAGCCATAAAATATGGGATTGTGGAGATAATGGCATGGAAAAGAAGAGGGAATTAGTTAAAAAACTTCCTGAACATATCAGAACCGCAAGACACCAATTTCTCCAGTCATTGACAAAATGGATCGATAATTTAAGGGAAACTGGAGAGATTTAACCTCTTCATTTTTTCCAACTTTTTCTTCTAAGTATACTCTAATAATTCAAAAAATTTAGATTTTTTTTATGATTTTATTCATGGTTCACCTTAAAATCTCTTATCTAATATAAAACCACAATTAGGACAATATCTTCCCGCTTTTGTTAAATCAATTTTCTTCACGTGTTTTTTTAATTCTCTTTCTAAATTGGAATAAATATCGGAAAACATTGGATTTTCAATTGAAATTAACGCAAGATTTCCCTTTTTATACAATTTGATTTTTTCTTCTTTCCTTTTCTTGTAAGCTTTTCCGTGAAAGCCCCAGTATTCGATATAAACTTTATAATCGGGCAAGAACCAATCGCATTTAATCGGTTCGCCGCGAACTTTTACGGTCTTTTCGTAAGCATGGTTTATCCCGAGGCGATGAAGGTGATTGTCGATAATCAATTCCCCTCTAGACTTAACTATATCCCCATCGAGGCATTTAAACCTCGATACCTTCTTTTCTTTCTCTTCTTTACCGAATATCTTCTTAAGTTTTCGAAGCCCAAAATAGAATAATATGAAACACGAAAGAAAAATTAACCCCCCAAACACGAAATAACTAAAAAATTCTGACATCTTAATATATATTTTATTTCCTCATTATTTAAAAGTTAGGGGCTTGAATAATTATCGTTAAATTTCATATCTTTATAAATTACCGTCTAGATTAATATATTATAGACAGAAAAAAGAATATAAAAAAAATCGAAAAAATCTTGAGTTCTAAAAAAGATACTCCCGAAGAAGAATTCGTTTTTGAATTTTACGACGAGGATTACGCTGAAGATTTAGACATTGAAGTCCCCTCGATAGCAGATGAATATAACGATGTTGACTTTGACGAAGATCTAAACGATGAACAATTGAATATTGTGAACAATATTCGTGGACCCATGCTCGTGATTGCTGGAGCGGGGTCAGGAAAGACGCGAACGATCGTATATTCTGTTGCCAAGCTATTAGTATCGGGTGTTAAACCAAGCCAAATAATGCTCGTTACATTTACAAATAAAGCTGCTAACGAGATGATAAAGCGTGTGGAAATACTTCTCGGTAAAAAACCGAAAGGAATTTGGGCGGGAACATTTCATTCAATTGCAAATCGTTTCCTGCGAAAATACGCAAAATCGCTCGGATTAAGAACTAATTACATTATAATGGACCAAACGGACTCTGCTGCGTTAATGAAACTCTCAATCGATAAAGCAAATGTCAAGGAAATAGATGAAAGATTTCCTCCATCTAAAATGGCACAATCTATCTTATCGTATACCATAAATTGTAATAAATCCATTCGCGATGTGATTCTTTGGAAATACAGCCAATTTGATAACGAAAAAGTCGTGATGAAATTAAAGGAAGTGTTTAACATTTACAAAGCTAAAAAAGCTCAAGATAATCTGATTGACTTTGACGACTTATTAGTATTTTGGAACATGCTACTTAAAGAAAAAAAGATCGCCCAAAAAATCGCAAAAAATATCAAATACGTGTTAGTTGACGAGTATCAAGATACAAACTACATTCAAGACGATATTATTTATAAAATCGTGGAACAAAATCCACAACGCAACGTGATGGCCGTAGG
>JAUWRB010000100.1 GCA_030610785.1 Promethearchaeota archaeon
AAAAATTAAAATTTTATAATTATCAAAAAATAATGAGGGATTTAAATGTTAGGTGATATTAGCGACGAAGAAACTAATGAATTAATCGCATTAATTTCCAATATAGTTATAGAAAATCTTTTAAGTCGAGGAATGGTAGAAACTAAATTATTCCCTGTAACACACTACATACATGTAGCTTGTTATATTCTATATGACCAATCTTATCAGTATAATATCTTGAAAAAAATTACGAGTAAGATATCACCCGAGGATATCGCCAGAAGATCGAAATCTTTAGGCTTGACGATGAACCAGTTAGCTTTTTTTTCACTTCCAATGTTGTATTTACACGGTCGGGCTCAAGTTATTTATGATAACATCAGTAAAAAAAAGGCTGGCGAACCTAATATTATTGTTGAACCCGAAACGAAAAAAAAAGAAACAAAGTTCGTTCTTGACTTTTGGAAAAGATTGACTCCCAATTATCTTAATAACGGGGAGCTAACCGCTAAAGATAAAAAAATTCAGTTTCTATCTGATGGTTATATTAATAATTTAAAGGATCAAATGATTCCTATAGGTGACAATAAAGACCTAATCAATAAATTAAAAAAAACCATGGCACATTTAACCATTTATAGCTTTCTTTTGCAGGGCGAGTGTCGACTGGCCATTTATGAACATGGTCCATACTATTTTGAAGGTAACCCAGAACCTTTAATATTTAAGGAATTTCTAGAACTTAAAGCCGGTGATGACATGTACGGAATAAAAATGTCTGAAAGAATATCAAATATAATAACCAAGCCTACACCAGTTCCAAATGTAATATTCGGGATGACATTAAAAGACATGAATAAACTCGAGTTTAACGATTGGGGTACCCTATTTGCCGATCCAGCGGAGTTTTCTTCAAATATAACATCAATAGGGATTTGGACAAAAGAGCGAAAGCATCCGAAAGATCTTCGCTATCCTGATAATATGGGTGATTTAAAACCCCTATCGTTTGATATTTTAGATGATTTAATTAAGTTTACAAATAATGCTACGAAAGAATTTTACTTTAATTTGTCAAAATGGAGTGCTATTAGAAAGTTGATGTACGGAGCCAACATTTACGTCAATAAATTATTGAGCGTATTAAGTCTTTATGCCGGAATAGGAAGTGATTTTGACTGGACTTGGGCTGATAATTATGACTTGGACAAACCATTTAAAACTGACTTAGTGGATAAAGAAAAAATAAAGTTTTATATTGAAAAATTAGGACGCAAACCAATTAAGTCAGGTCTATCGGGTGAAGGACAAATGAAAATTTTCGCTGAAGGTCTTCAAAAATATGAGGGAATACATCCTTTTCTTTCAAGGATGCTCAGGCGTAGAAAAATGCAAAAAATTGATCCGTTCTATTATTATTTACAAGATTAATTTTAAATTAAATATTCAACGAAAAATGTAAGTTATTTTTCTCATTTTATACACTTGAATATAATCTCTTCTGATTATCCCTCATGGGCGGAAGTTTATGAAAGAAATTATTTAAAAATTAAAAAATAATAAAAATTTGAAAGTTAAGGATAATATAAATCGATTTGATGTTAATGCCGTGTTGATGTTAAATACTCCGAAATTCCATCGCCTTCTTTATCATCGTATGTAAATATCGCAACCTGTTCATAAATTTCAGTTAATCCTTTTGGGGATGGACGAGGCAGGTATTGCGAGTATATTGTTTTTGATTCCATGGTTCTTTTCTTTCCTTTTTCATCTGTAAAGATAAATGTTGATGAGACAGGTGTTTTTCCATCATCTTTATATTTTGTAGTAACTTCAATTTTTTCTATTAAGGTTCTATCGCCATCTTTAAAATAAATTATACCACCTTGTAAAATATTAACACCCAAGGCATTTACTTTATATAAATTAATAGCCTCATCTTCAAATTGGGCAGAAACCCAATTCCATCCATCGATTTTAACCCAATCTCTAATACCCCAGCTGTGATCACGCTGACTAAATCCCTTAATATTTCGCGTCTCAATTATTTCACCCTTTTTCTTTAAATTTAAAATACCTGTTGCTATCATGGGTTGCTCGTAATGCATTTGAGCAGCTACTTGATCCGGCTCAATTACACCTTTCTTTATTGAAGCTATGATGTCTTCACCCACAGCTGAACTATATACCGAAAATCGTCCCTCAAAGTTAATATCTAAGTTAATTTTACTATTTTCGAATTTGATCCTCCATTGTTTCATTGGTTTGATGCAATAATACTTTACTTTCGTATCGAATTCCCAATTATCAGGCATTTTATCGAGCGGGATTTCCTTAAGATAAATTCTCGCCTTACCATCAATTACTAAAAATAATAAAATTTGCGAATTTTTTTTATCCATGTGGAACGATAACCTAGTAACAAAAAAAACATTATTTGGACGATCAATAAAATTAAAATACCAGCTCTCGTTATGAAAGGGAGGAAATTTTCCCCAATCGTGCATGTATTCGTCTTTTTCGGTAATATCAAACTCTTTTATCATAATAATACCATCTAATATAATTTCATTTTAATTTTAAAATTTTAAATTTTAATTAATAATATCAAATTGCATAAAAATCTTCGTTGAAAATTGCAATTTATTTTCATTTCAATTTTAAAATTTTAATAAATAATTAACAATTTAATATAAAATTGCTTAAAAATCTTGGTTTAAAATTTAAAATGTCTTAAGAATCTTGATTTGAAAAAACAGAAGAAATCAATTAGCCCAATCTCCCAGGATTATAATCCCCATCTCCCGGGATTGAATATCTTATTTGGATCCATGGTATCTTTAATTTTTTCAAGTAATTTAACCCAATTGGGGTCACATCGTTCTTTTACTTTTTCGGTCATCCAAATAGGCGCCTTATATGGCACGCAGTCGTATTCCAACATTACTTCTAAAAATTTTTTTTGTAGCTCCTTAACTTTTTCCTCTTCTTTATATTTCTGATACCTTACAATCGGCCTGAAGATGCAATAATGACTTGATTTCATACTTTTCATGTATAGAATCGGTCCGATATCATATTCTTTAAATAATTTATAGCACTTATCCATGAGCGGCCCTAAATTATCAGGATTAGCGTAGCTACCTACCCATGTAAGTCCATTCCAGTCGTACAAGGGCGTAAGAACACCAGGTAAATCGTAAAACTGGCTAAATTCTTTTCCTAAAATTTTAGCAAATGTTATAAAATTCGTTAATAATAATTTTTTATTTTTTGTTCTTTCCTTTATTTTTTCAAAAACCTTTGTGACATAATTTATTTTGGCGTCAAATAGCTCTTTTGTATTACCTGATATAGAAACAAACAAAGCGTAATCTGGTTCCTTTTCAAGTTTTTTAGGTTTTGTTATACCATATCCCATTTTAGCGACTTCCAAGTTTACAGCCGAAACATCCTCACAGCATTCAGTACGCCCAAATTCTCTAATAAGTTCGGCACATGTTTCGCTTCCATAAACAATCGCTAATAAAGCAGTGTTAAATTCCTTTTTTGGCCAGAGTTGTACGGCACATTTAGTTACAATTCCAGTCATTCCTTGCCAACCCACGAATAACCCAGTTAAATCGGGAATAGGGTATCTAACAAACCAATTGTCGTCCTTAAATTCCTTCGAAATAAAACACGACCCCGTTCTGACTATATCACCGCTATTTAATATAACTTCTAATCCATTAATCCAATCAGCCATACCACCATAAGAACAACTTAAATTTGTCAAACCAGTTAAAAGTACATTAGCAACAACGCTAGCGTATGGAGGTGCGTAAGCATAACCATATTTTAAATTCGGGTAATTCTCATCAAGGACTTTTTTCAATTGTCCGAAGGTAACACCTGGCTCTAATATCGCATACATATTAGATTCGTGTACTTTTATAATTTTTTTCATTCTTTTTCCCATATCACACATGATTCCTCCATGTTGTGGAATGGTAAGACCTCCAACATTATTTCCACTTACATAGGGGACTATTGGGATCTCGTGTGAATTACAAAATTTTACTAATTGAACGATTTCACTTACAGTCTCAGGAAGTACGACGAAATCTGGCATGTGACGAGGAGATTCCGTCATATCATATGAATACGGATAAAGATCGTGTGATTTATCAGAAACATTATTTTTTCCAAATATTTTTACCAATTCGTTTAATACTTTCTCTTTCTCTATGCTTTTAAAAACATTTCTTTCCTTAACATCTAACATTTTTTAACCTCTTTATTTTAATTTTCTATTTTTAAGCCATTGCTTTCTTTAAGGCAGTAAAAAGAATATTTTGGAATTTAAGAATTGTAAAAATACGATAAATTTTCTTTGCCTTTATTTGACCTTTTAAAAAAGCGGATATTAAACCTACATTGCCTTCTGCGATTCCTATAAATGCTCCGAGAGTTATTATTATCTTTAAGTGATATTTGGGCCTTTCATCGTATTCAATACTGATTTCCCCGTTATTGAAAACAATCGTTACTGGATATAACCCCTTGATTTCCACGATAATTACTCTTTTCCACTTATTAATGTTCTTCTTAAATTCGTTT
This sequence comes from Promethearchaeota archaeon, assembly GCA_030610785.1. Taxonomy (GTDB): domain Archaea; phylum Asgardarchaeota; class Lokiarchaeia; order Sigyniarchaeales; family SOKP01; genus JAUWRB01. The sequence continues at coordinate 4,585 of JAUWRB010000100.1, forward strand.
TCATTTATTAGGGAAGTTAGTAAATTTTTTAAAGCTAATCCAATAAGGTCTTGAGGTTCGTTAATTATTTTCATTTTTTACTCAATTTATTTTTTTTATAATAGAGTATTTGTAAACATTTTAATCTTATCTTTTATAATCTTAATAGAGTTAAACCGCTTATCTCCTACATCTACGTCAATTATAAGCATGGGGATCCCTAATTCATCTCTCAACGCTTCCCTAAGAATTTGAGGGATAGAACCAAATTGTTTACATCCTAAATGAGAAGTAAAAATGGCACAATCGGCTTGAAAATCCCTTGAAACATTTATGAAATTTTCGATAAAAGTATCAAAAAATTCAGTAGATTCTTTTATCATGGGGTAATTCATTGCTTTTTTTGCCATTCCATAAAACATTTTATCTTCAGAACTCGTATCAATCGGTTCTTCAAAATTATAATTAAAAATATCTATTAAAACTGACATCCCTAATTCTCGATCCAACCATTCGCATAAATTAATATCAAAGAATATTGTCATATATGGCCATACAGATCGGAATTTTTCTTCCTTCATCCCGGGGGGTAATTCTTTATTTTTATATCTTTTTTTTGCCAAATTAAGGATTGTTTTAAAAAAAGCCAATTTTTCTGGACGTCCTGACGAAAATATTTTAATACCAGAAACTATTGGGTTAATCATGCTCTCAACCGGGCACGGAACAGCTTTTCGTAATTCAAATAGTTCTAATTCATAATTTAATATTTGATTTTCTAAATTTAAAGCTATTTTTAATTTATCAAAATCAGGTTTTTGACCAATTACTTCTCCAATTTTGTATAAGTCTGATTTCAATTGCTCAGCCAAATAAATGTAACTTTTTTCTTTATGAATGAAAGGAACATCGGTAATAACTAAGGGAATATTTTTATAGGCAAAAAATGGATATGAGGCAAATGTATTGTCGCAGGGAGCAGTTGGTGTTGCAATAACATCAAATTCAAATAAATCGTCTAAAACCATTCCCATAGGGCCTTTTTGTGAAGAACAAGTGTGATAAGGGTGCCCCCAATTATTTATTAAATCATAATATTTCTCACAGCCATCCGGGAGTAAGGCAGAAAGCAAATATGAGGTTCCTTCAATGCAAATAGGAACTGCATCAAAACAGGATAAAAATTCCGATGGAAAAGAAAAATGATGACCAATAACCGGTAATCCTTCTTCTGCTTTTTGAATACCGCTGGTTAGGGAAACTTCCATAGTCTTTAATCCTTCTTTTAATACAGAAAACTCTGGATCTGGTACAATTCTCCAAACTAATTCGTAAGTATTAGAAATAATTTCCAATAATATATTATAAGGAATAACTCTCTCTGACATTTTATTCTTAACTTTTTTTTATTTTCTATAATTTTAACATTTATTATTTTACCATTTCTAAGAAAGCTTCTATTCGAGTTTGTAAACGATTTGTGTCTGCTTGAAAAGATTCTCTATCAATATTAAATACAGGTATATCTAAATCTTTTAATTCGTGTTCAAAGAGCATATTATCGCAACCATGAAGGTCACAATTATTTATTCTCTGAAGAATAACTCCGTCTATTTTTGCTCTATTTATTTCACTTTTGAGAAAATTTAATCGCTTTTCATGATCATCCATCATTCTTGGGCAAGACATTCTATAATATAAGCGTTTAGATATGCTTTCTAAGGGGTCGCCATTAACATTTATATCATCTAAAAAATTTCGAGTTCCAAAACATAAAAAATCAGAAACTATTAAAGCACCAGCGTTTTCAATTAGTTCTGTAAAACTTGTATTATCCATGATGCTTCCAACAAGCATTATCCTTTTTTGATTTGTCTTATTTCCTTCACTGTCATTTAACACTTTTAAAATACGCTTTAATTCTTGATTAGCAATATCCTTCGGAATAGAACTGTTCGCCATAGAAATCTGTAAAGCTTCACTTCCTGTAATTTTTGGTACAGTTTGTATTCTTAATTCGTGAATATCTCTTAAGAGTTTTCGATTCTCGTTATGTATTTTTATCGATTCTTTAAGATCTTCGTTAGTTATTTTTTTAATATTAAAATTTTTTTCAATTTTTTCTTTCAATTCTTCAATTTCTTGCTTAAACCATAAAAATCCTGCTTTTGTAATAACATGAGGGACTGAAATATAAAAACGCGGGATTTTCTTTTTAAATCCTTCTCTATTAAACACTTTTAGATGAAATAATTCGTACATTCGCCTACTATGATCGCAGGAATTACAAATTAAATAACCATCAAAAAAATCAAAGCCACCTTTTAATGCTAAATCAAGCGAAGCCCTAACGAAACTACAAGTAAATCGCACCATGTATATATCTCCAAGTTCCGTACTTTCATTTCCAGTTGCTCTAATTCTGAAAGGCAATAGTTTTGCAGCATGTAATAATTCTTCGGGAATGTATGTACAATAATATCCGACAACTTTTTTGTTACTATCTTGCCATTCTTTAATGTAAGAATTGAAAATGGAATTTGAAAGATTTAGAAATGGATCATTTTGTAAACTCATTTTTAAACTCATCTCTTATTATTGAACATGTCTTGTTTTCCAATAGCTAAGCACCTAAATAGACATATAAAGGATAAATAATTTCCTGTAATTTTTACTTTTTTAGGAATAATGTATTTAATAAATATTTTTAATAATGCAAAGTTATTACTCTTCATTCTTACAAGCTCACTCATTAAAGGAACTATTTCATCTCTCTTTACATATATAGTAGCAGTCGACACAGGATTTTTAGCTCTTTCCACACGCGGTTTGAAATCAAATTTATTTTTTACGAGTATGAATGTAATATATCCTTTTATTGACGGAAAATAGAATTCGATTTCTTGTCCCTCTCTTTTACCAACTTTTCGAAAGGGTTTTTCAAATCCGTATACTTCGATTAATATTGTAGCTAACCTTGCGAAATTGAGTAGCTTAGCTTCATTTAACATTTTTTGTAGTCTAAGCTTTTTATTTAAAATTCGAGAATTTTTTATTTCAGTTATATAATCCACCACATAGAATTTATTAATATTTGATTTATTAATCTTTAGTTTTAATTTTATTAAAAAAAACCCTTTTTTTAAGAAATTGAATAATTATTTTATATTACATTATCAAATTATTTAATATATTGAATTATATTTATAATTTTTAAAAATTTTTGGAAGTATATTTAAATGAATGTTAAAGAAGCAAATGAACTTATTTTCCACGCTTCAGAAATTGTGGATTATCAAGTATCGAAGAGAGGTCTTTTAGAAACACAGTTGTTTCCCGTAACTGCCTATATCTGCGTTTCTTTTTATAATTCTTACGACATATTATATGATATTCTGAAAAAGGTCTCGGAAAAAACTACACCAGAACAAATGGGAAAAGAAAGCAGAAAAATTCTCTCAGAGCTCCACGCTTTAAATTTTTTTTACATTCCATTATTTTATATGGTTGGCCGTATGGGAGAGATCCATAGAAATAATGGCAATCCTAGAAGCGAAAGCAAAGAAAAAAGAGAACAAACAATATTCATCCTCGACTTCTATAAAAGGTTAGTAACTTCATATTTTCCCGAGGGTAAAATGACGGTCTATGATTCAAATAAAAAAAATATTGCGATAGACCAACCCGATATAGATTGGACGATTGGACAAATCAGGGATATTACTAAAGAAGAAGCTGTTAAAGTAAAAAGAACAATGGCGAATCTTGAAGTGGTTTCTTTTCTAGATGAGTGTGAGGCAAGAGCAAAATTATGCGACCATGGTCCTTACAAAATTAACGATAATGAAATCGTAATTTTCAGGGAAATTTTACACCTTTATGACGGAAAAAAGCCTCACTTTCCTTGGTCGGCAACTAATGCCAAGTGTCCTTATAATAATATTGCTTTTGCATTTCGATTAAAAGATGTGAAAACAGAATTTGATGATTTTTCAACAATGACAACAAATCCACCTAATTTCTCAGATAAAATAACAGGTGTTGCTTTACTTACTAGGGAAGGAGATAAGCTAAAGTCCATCAACATGGATGTTTTAGATGCGTTGGGAGATTACGCAAATAAAGCCAACAAAGAACTTTTTTTAAAGTTTTCCAAATGGGATAAAAGGAAACGCTTGATTGCGGGAGCCAATGCCTATTGTTATGGATTTGCCAGGTACACAAATTTTGTGGATATAACAGATCAAATAAATTGGGAACTCACAGAGAGAATCATGAATAAATACGTGCCTATCTTCATGGAAAGCGATTTTGACGCAGGAATCCCTAGACTCTTAAGAAGCAAAGCAAAAAAAAAGAAAGAAGGACCTTCGCTTTATTTATTACCTGAGGATTAACTAAAAGGAAACAAATTAAATTTATTTAAAGATTTAATCTTCTTCATTATCTCAATCTTAAATGATACATTTATTTATTTTTTTACTCGAAAAAATTTTTAATTTCGAGTGTTATTTACAATATATGACAACCATGCCTGAAAAATTTATACTAAAAATTGGCTCGAAAGGAGAAATATTCCCTCCAAAGGAAATTCGAAAGAAATTAGGATTAATACCAAACCAGCCTATCCTTGTCACGGTACATCAAGATAAATTGATCATACATAAACTTCACACGATTGAGAATATTTTAGAGACACCTCCAAAGGTAAAAATCAGTTATCATGCGTGGAAACAATTTAAAAAAGAAATGAAATGAAGAATAATATTCATTGGTGGACATTTATATGGAAGAATTTCAAATCGCTCGTTGAAAATTAATTTATTTTAAAGATTTAATCTTCTTCATTATCATTATTTACTTTTTGTATATTTTTTACAGATTTCTGCCATTTATTTCCCAAATCCTTTATTCTATCATCGATTTTTTTACCCAAAGACTGTATCCCCAATTCTACCACGGATGGTCTACCTTCAGACTTTTTAAAGAAACCTCCCATATATTTTAATACTTGCTTGATAGTATATTTTTCGACCATTAATTCATTAGCTCGTTTTGATAATTTAAACGTGATAATAGCTATAAAAATGAGAATGAACGAAAAAATTAAATAGACTCGATGGGATATGAGGCTAAATTCTAAGTTAGGTGTGAAAAGTAAGGATAAAATGGGGATCTCGGTTATAAAGAAGGAATCGATAATTACCATGTGATATCCAAGCGCAATACCCATGACCAACAAAACCACTCCACGCTCTCCAATAACATGTTTTAAGCGATCTGTAAAATAAACTCTCGATTGGAATTTAACCGGGTTCTCGTGAGGCATTAAGCGAGAGGGCGAGTCAGAAATTCGAATAGTTAATTTCTGAACTACATATAGCACGGTAATTAATAACAACAATATATCAATAACAAGGGAACTAGCAACATTAGTAAAGGATGGTAAACTCATTACAAGATGGTAAAACATCAAAACATTAAAAAAACCAATCGCAGTAGTAAAATTAATGATTCCAGGTACTGAATCAACTTTTTTAGGTGCTCTCTTAATTAGAAATAACACGATTAAAGTGTTGATAATTCCAAAAATCCCAAGAATCAAATCAACTGGATAAAATACAAAAATCAAATAACAATATAATAGTAACGAGATATAAAGTACGATTTTAATTACTGAGCCAAAAAATACATGGTCTTTCGGAATGCCTAGAGTAAGAATTTTCTTAGGAAATGATGTAAAGAAATAAAGCGTTAAAAAAAATAAAGATATTATCGAAATTCCGACCCATATAAAAAAATAAATTAATTTTACATATTGAAAAAAAACATGGCTATAGGACCAATCAATATATAAAAAGGCAATAATAGATAATGCGATTATAACCAACGAAATTAAAAAATATCCTAATAGATTTTTAAGCTTCCCAATCAAAACGCTTGATATAATTACCGCAAAAGAGAGAAATAATTCGTAAATTAATACATACTGAACGAGTTCCAATGTGATTAAAATGTTTTGTTGGTATAATATTGCAATAATCGTATTAAACGACATTATACTAACGATCATGACAGTAAAAGGTAAATATTCCACCTGTCTTAATTTCTTAAGACCACCAAATATTTTATTTTTTAAGAACCACCATAATGTTCTTTCTATATAAGACATGAATAAAAAAAAGAAAAGATTGGTTAAAATTATTTGGAAATAAATAACATCTTTTTTTTATAAATAAATAATATATTCAAC
>JAUWRB010000230.1 GCA_030610785.1 Promethearchaeota archaeon
ACAACAAAATAAATGAAAAAATTATCTGAGTAATTTTGATTTTTTCGTGATTTACCAAATATCCAAATAATAAACCAAAAATGATTATTGTCTGTTGAGCTAGAGATATATTAATCGCTCCACCAAATTGATAAGCTAAAAAAAAGAGGAGTTGAGCGATAGCAAAATTTATTCCAATGTATATAAAAAAGATTTTATTTTTTTTCTTTTTCCAACCATGTAATAAGGAATTTAATTCAATGCTTTTTAAAGGATTATTTTCAAGCATGGATTTTATTTTTTTTCTCTCAATTAATACTAAAGGAGCGAAAACCATCGCCTGAATAAGACATGTGGCACCAGCATATAGATGTGCGTCAATTACTGCTGGTCTTGAAATAGCAACAATAGGCTGTAACGAAACTAATAGGAGAGAGATGATTCCATAAAGAATGCCTTTAACTTGATTTTTATTTCTCAAGATATTAATGAAAAAGAGATGAAATATTTAAAATATTTTAACTTGAGTATTGATTTATTTTTAAAAAGAATAAAAATTATCACTCAAATTATTATTATTCTTTAGAAAAAATTAAACTAAAACATAAATCTATTATTTATAGTGTTAACCTTAGCACCCAAAAAATTAAAAAGCATTTAAATTTACTAAACATATGAATGAAAAACAATTCAACATTTTTTATTTCGTTGGGCTTATAGTTACCACATTCCTAATGCTTTTGATTTTATTAATAGGAGATAAATCCTTTAATGTGACATTTTTGGTCTTTTTCTGGGTCATAAAGTTCCTATCTGGATTTGGGTTGGTCTTAAGCATAGTCAACGGTTTTTTCCTTCTATTGAATAAAACTAAAGACAGAATAAGCGAAAAGGGTACAAAAATATTAATTGTTATACAGATAGTCATCCCGCTTCTGTTAATTATTTATGCTATTTATAAAATCTACGCTAGCTATGTAGGTTCCTCTTCGGCGATTTCTATGTCGGGAATTTGGAAGGATATTTATGTTTGGATGGATAACATAATTTACATCTATGGTATATTATCTTTACTTCTCAATTTATACATATTACCGTTAGTAAGGGGGGAATTCGATAAAGCAATCAATTTGGGCCGGCAACAAAAAATGGGTAAAAGTATGAAGCAATTTGGAAGAAATATTAAGAAAAAGTGGTTTAATTGGAGAGATGAATTTGCTAAAGCTAAATTCCAAGATCAAAAAATGATAAAAGAATTGTTAGCAAATTGGAGAAATAAATTCGCTGTAATTCTCCTTATACCTCTTGCAATTGGGGCGTTTATATTCATGCCAATTGCATTCATCTTTATTGTCATGTGGTTAAAAATCATCATTTTTGATAGAACGACTATTAACAAGTATGAAAAAATAGTTCTACTAATTTCCATTATTATTGTTGGGGTGCTAGCGATTATTATTCCTTTTTTTGAACTCGGGATCTATTCTCAAATCTCAAATTGGTTATGGACAATAAACATATTTTACTTGATTGGAATTATAATTGCTACTCTTTTGTTCATAACAAAACTTTTAAGCCTACAAGGTATTACCATGCGTAGTATTAAAAAACAACGGTTTGAAAAGAAAAAAGATAACTTAGAAGTGGAAAAAAAGCGATTGGAAGCTGAAAGAGAAGAATTAGACCGGATAAAAAAAGAGATAAATTCCAAATAAGATGACGTGGAAATCCCTGAAAAAGGGAATTAAATTTTTATTAGACTAATAGGATATTTATATCCAAACTGACTTAAACTTAAATATAGCTTTTAATAATTTAGAAATTTCTTTTATTATTAGTAATTATAAATCATAGTATAAGAGAATGTTCACAAATCTGGACACTTTATTAATTAATATCTTTAACTTGAGTATTGATTAATTTTTAAAAAGAATAAAAATTATCACTCAAATTATTATTATTATTATTATTATTCATTGGAAATTATTAAACTAACAAATAAATCTATTATTAATAATGTTCTTTATTTATTATTATAGCAATTATTATCAAAACTAATTTATATTAAGGAACTAAAACCTTAAAAATAACTTTGACGAAAGATAAGTTTTAAGAAGAAAAATGACGCGTTTCAATGTAAAAAAACATAAAGAATATTTATATGTAATTAGTGAAAGTATTACTGAAGTTCATCCAGTTTATAAAAATAGTCCTCTTAATTTATTTTTAATTCTTGGCTCCAACATGGCTCTTTTAATTGATACGGGATGCGGGCTTTATCCACTAAAACCAATAGTAGATGATTTAATAGGGGACAGGAAATTATTAGTTTTTAACACTCACGCCCATTGGGACCATGTTTTAGGAAATGTAGAATTCGGAGAAGTTTATATTCATGAAAACGAGACAAAATTCATTTCTAAACCTTATGATGTCTCTCACGTAAAAGAATCTCCTTGTGAGATTGTTAAAATATACGAAAAACAGAACTTTCTTATCCCTCCAGCAGTAGTTATTAAAAAATTAAAGGACGGAGATTTTTTTGATTTGGGAGAAATTAATGTTAAAGTTATTCATGCTCCCGGACATTCTCCTGGTTCAATTTGTCTACTTACAAATAAAGGTGAACTCTTTACCAGTGATGTTGCATATTACGGAGAACAATTTTTACCCAAAAGAAAATTTATTTCAGGGGTTCTGTCAAGTATTTCGAAATTAATAAAATTATGTGAAGAAAATCCATCACTTGAACTGTATCCATCGCATGCAAATTATCCCTGTGATAAAAGTCTTTTGATAGATCTTTATAATGGAATTAAAAATGTCCCTAATTTATGGAATACACGGCGCGAACATGATTTTTTTTATGCATACGAAATAAATGATGATAAATTTAAATATTATGTTAATAGACTTTAAAAAAAATAAAATCTGAGGTTAGTGCTTTTTAAGTGATAACCATTTTTTTTTTTAATTTTTTTCTCTAATAATAATTACAATACTAAAAATGACGATACACATCCCAATTAAGTGAAAAATAGTAAATTCTTCACCAAGCAGAATTGAACCAAAAAATGCAGAAACAATGATTGAAAGAGATATTAAAATAACCGCTTGACCAATGGGCATGTAGGAAATTGTTTTGTAATAACAAAGCAATCCGAAGCCATAAACTATTCCCATTAATATGTAATGAATATAATAGACTGGATTTAATAAAAGAGCAATGTTCTCAAACGGAAAAAAAATAAAATATGTGGAAATTAACACTACTCCGCTAATTGCATTTCTCACGAATGCGACTTGAAAAGGAGTTAATTCGTTTTTATCAAAGCGGATTTTAGTAATTGTATGCCCAAAAATATAAATAAACACATCTATAAACAAAATTATTACTCCAATGTTAAAATCCAGAAGATTAAACGATCCTTGAGTGATGACTATAATTAAACCGAACAATAAAAAAAACGAGAAAAAAATTTGAATTTTTGTTATTTTTTCTTTTAAAATTACAAGGCCAAAGAATAAAGAAAATAAAATCTCGCTTTTTAATACTAATGAACCATTTATAGATCCAGCAAGTTCATATCCTAAGATTAATAATATTGGTACAATTGTAAAAATTAATCCAATGAATAATAAAAATTTTTTATTTCTTTTCCAACCGTTTAATTTTGAATCAATAATGGCTATATTTTCTTGGCTAGATTCTTTTAAAGATTGTAACTTTTTTCTTTCAGCAATAACAAGCGGTAAAAATATCGCTACTTCGAATATTCCTGTCATTGCAGAAAAAATATAAAAATCAATGCAAGAAGGTCTTGAATTCGCTACTATAGGTTGTAAACCTACGAAAATAATTGCTAGTATTCCAAAAATAAGACCCTTTTTTAAATCATTGTTGGTCAAGATATAAGTTAAAAAGTGAAAGGAAATAAAAAACTTTATAATTTTAAAGCAATAATATCGTATAAGTAAATAGTTTTATTAAATGCTATTTAAATCCCTTCTTTTTGATAAAAAGTAATCAAGAAGTAAAAAATCATGGAAAAGAAGTAAAAAATCATGGAAAATCTTGAAATTAAAATTTTAGATAAAATTGATAGCATGAGAAACGAGATAATAAAATTTCATCAAGACATTGTAAGAATCCCTTCCGAAAATCCTCCCGCAAAATACAAGCCCATTTCACAATTTGTAGAAAGTAAAATGAAAGAAATTGGTCTCGAAACAATCAATAAAAGAAAAAATATTGTTGGAATCTACGGGAATTCTGAAAGTCCCTCGTTGATTTTATATGGACACATGGATACGGTTCCTGCTTACGATGGTTGGACAAAAGATCCTTTTGGAGCTGAAATTATTGATAACAAAATCTATGGTCGGGGGGCTTGCGACGATAAGGCTTGTGTAACAGCGGAGATTTTTGCTATAAAGGCTTTAATTGATTCTGGAATTAAAATTAATGGTAAATTAACTGTAATATCAGTAATAGACGAAGAAACTGGAGGTTTTAACGGAGCTAAATATTTACTTGATAAAAAAATAATAAAAGGCGATGCTTGTTTATTAGGAGATGGACGTGGAGGGTACCCAGCAGCTTATACGGGAGGATTCCTTCTTGGAACATTTCTGATTACAGGAAAAAAAGCTCACGCCTTGAGTTTTCCGGATATACCAAAATATCGAAATGAATTCTCAGGGATAAATGCCATCCAAAAAATGGTAAAAGTCTTAAATTTTTTAACGAATTTACAAGAGGAATTTCTTAAAACGGAAACAAAATATCCAAATTTTCCGGGGCATCCTTCAAAAATAAGCACGGTTAATATAGTAAAAATTCGGGGCGGAGAAAAAATGTCTGCTGTCCCAGATAAGTGCTTATTACATTTTATTGTTAATACAATTCCTGAACACGATATTGAAAGCATAAAAAACAGAATTACAGATTTTATTGAGGAATCAAAAAAAAAAGACCCTGATCTAAATATTAAAGTTCAATTTACATTCTCATTTGAACCATTTGTATCAGATGTTAATGGAAAATTTGCTAAAATTATTCAGAAAGCAGTAAATACCATTTATAAAGAAGAAAGAGAATTTAAAATGTTCCAATCTGCAAATGACGCCCATTTTTTTCATGAAAATGGAATTGCAACTATTTTAATGGGTACAGGAAGCCACATGAATAATGTACATGCTGAAGACGAGTTCGTATGTATCGATGATTTAATAGATACAACAAAAATTTTTGCTCTTGCTGTGCTAAATTATCTCACATAAATTATTATTTCAACTGTTCGTTAAAATGCTATAAAAATTTATAATTACTTCTAAAAATCAAAAAATTATTACTCTTCAGTGATTTAAATTTCTGAAATTCCTTTAAATATATAAATTAGTGGAGATAATTAGATGAAGCAGACCATAAAATTTAAATTGTATCCGACAGCCTCGCAAGAACAAAAATTACGCGAAATTTTGGAATTTTATAGAA
>JAUWRB010000145.1 GCA_030610785.1 Promethearchaeota archaeon
GAATTTATGACAATTAGTCTTAAAAAACAAGTAATTGATATTTTAAAAGTTCTTAGAGAAAAAAAATCTCAATGCGTGGCTTCAGAACTTGCAAATGAATTAGAGATTGATTATATAGTTCTCATGTCTGCGGTGAATGATTTAATAGATTACAAATTAGGTGATTTTAAAGAGGAAGAGGTTTATCAAATCTCTTTGAATGAAGAGGGATTAATTTATTTAAAAAATAATTTACCCGAACGTCAATTACTTCTAATTTTATTAAAAGATAAAGTAAAAGAAATAAAAATAGACGATCTCTTAAAGTGTTCTGAATTAGAGAAAAAAATTTTTTATATTGCATTAACAAACATGAAAAAAAATCGATGGATCGCTCAAAGTAAAGCATCAGGAGAAAATAAGATTTTTCTAATCTCAGATGATTTTCCTGAAACAGAAACGGAAAAATTCCTTAAAAGATTTGATAAAGATAAAATAATTGACTACTCAACTTTATCCAAAAATGAGATTATTCAACATGATATATTAAATAAAAGGAAATTAATTAAAAAAAAGCGAAAGACTCAACGCGTGATATTCTTAACAAATAAAGGAAAAAAAGTAAAGATTTCCGAACTTGCGGAATTAAAACAAATAAGTAAAATTACTTCAGAGATGTTGAAGTCAGGTTCTTGGAAAAATTACGATTTAAAACCTTTTGATGTAACTAAGCCTGGACCTTTATTAAAGGCTGGAAGATTGCACCCCGTGATTAATATTATAAACGAAATAAGAGAAATATTCATATCTTTAGGTTTTACTGAAATAAGAGGACCTATCGTTGAGAGTGCCTTTTTCAATTTTGATGCTTTATTTCAACCACAAGATCATCCGGCAAGGGAGATGCACGATACTTTTTATTTAAACAACCCTAAAGCTGCTAAATTACCGGAAGAGGATAGAGTTAGAGCAGTTAAAGAAACACACGAAAATGGGGGAAATTCTGGTTCACTTGGTTGGGGTTATAAATGGGACAAAAATATTGCTAAAAAAACTTTATTAAGAACTCATACAACAGCCACAACAATAAGAAGATTAGCCCAATATTATCAAAATAACGAAAAACCACCAATAAAAGTATTTTCTATTGATAAAGTTTTTCGAAACGAGAAAGTTGATAAATCTCATTTAGCAGAATTTACACAGATAGAAGGCATCGTAATAGGAGAGAAAGTCACGTTATGCGATTTACGCGGTATAATAACCGAGTTTTATAAAAAAATGGGATTTACAAAAATCATTACAAGACCGGGATTTTTCCCTTATACGGAACCCAGCATGGAAATTTCGGTATATTACGACAAATTAGGTAAATGGTTGGAAATGGGCGGTTCAGGAATTTTTCGACCTGAAGTCACTTATCCATGGGGAATTGAAAATCCTACACGCGTACTTGCATGGGGACTGGGTCTTGAAAGATTAGCCATGTTAAAGTTTGGTCGTAAGGACATAAGAGATTTATATGTAAATCCAATAAAATGGTTAAGACAAGAATCGTATTAAAGAGGTTAAAAAAAAAATGCCAACTTTAGAATTAAAACTTGAAAGATTAGAAAAATTAGTCGGAAAAAAATTAGATATTAAGGAGTTAGAATACGATCTTCAATGGATAAGTTTAGATTTGGAAAATATTAACGAAGAAAAACAAACGATTAAAGTAGAATATAATCCGAATAGACCAGATTTTTCAAGTCCAGAGGGTATTGCGAGAGCTCTTAAAGGATATTACGATATCGAATTAGGAGTGCCAACTCATGAAATAGCATCTGGTGAAATTGAAATGAATGTTGATCCCAGTGTTAAAAAAGTTAGACCATATATTGTCTGTGGAGTAATTAGAAATATAGATTTAGACGAGGACGAGGTCGCAACTTTAATGAATATTCAAGAGCACTTGCATTGGGCTGTTGGAAGAGATAGAAAGAAAGTTGCAATTGGAGTTCACGATTTAGATAAAATTTCAAGCCCTTATAGATATGTAGCAGTAAAACCTGACTCGATAAGCTTTATTCCTTTACACGGAGATGGGTATCCAATGAATTTAGAAGAAATTTTACTGCTTCACGAAAAGGGTATTGAATACGCTCCTATTTTAGAAGGAAAAGATGTTTATCCAGTTCTATTAGATAGTAATGACGAAGTTATTTCGTTCCCTCCAATAATTAACGGAATATTAACAACAGTTACAGATGATACTAAAAATTTATTTTTAGACTTAACAGGCACCGATTTCAGGGCAATTAATTTAGCGTTAAATATTTTATCAACAATGTTAGCGGATACAGGAGCAAAAATAGAGAGCGTTAAAGTTAATTATCAAGGAGGAGAAAACATCGTTACACCAAATTTAAATCCTAAAAAGTGGGAAGTGAATATTAATTATATCAACGATTATATTGGATTAAATTTATCTACTGTTGATATGATAAAATGTTTTCGAAAAGTAAGAATGGACGCAAAAAAATCAAAAAAGAAGGGATATCTAGACGTGCGGGTACCTGCTTTTAGAGGTGATATCATTCATCCTGTTGATTTTACCGAAGAGTGTGCAATTGGCTATGGATATTTTAATTTACCGTTAACGATTAGAGAAGGATGTTTTGGAGAATATCATCCGATTCAATCTTTTGCAAATAAAATAAGAACAATAATGATTGGCGCAGGATATCTAGAGGTTCTAAATTTTATTTTAACAAACTCAAAAAGACATTATGATTACATGAAACAAGAATATAAAGAATCGGAGTTGATACAAATCGCAAATCCCGTGTCAAAAGAGTATGATACAGCAAGAACGAAATTATTACCTAAATTGATGGAAACATTACTTTTTAATAGATCTGAAGAAAAACCAATAAGAATCTTCGAGACGGGTGATGTTATTTTATTAGCTCCTGAACAAGAAACTGGAGCAAAAAGAGAGGTGCACTTATCAGCAGTAACTTATCACGATAATGCAGATTTTACTGAAATTAGGTCTACATTAGATTTTATAATGACATCTCTGAATTATTATAATAACTTTGAAATAAAACCTGGAAAGAATGCTTCCTATATTAATGGCCGTTATGGAGATATTTACTTAAACAACGAAAAAGTTGGAGAAATCGGTGAAATTCATCCCGAAGTATTATTGAATTTTAAATTAGAATTTCCCGTTGCTGCGCTAGAATTGAACTTAAAGAACTTTTTATAAAGCTTTTGTTTGTATGTTTCATTTTATTTATTAGTTATTTTTTAATTAATTTTTATTAAGAATTATGGATTAATTCCTAAACTTTGTATATGGGCAAAAAAAAAATATATTTTCATAAAAAAAAGATTTACTCCAATACTATTGATGAACATGATTATTTTTTAAAGGATCACTTATATTTAATCATAAATTTAGAGAGAATTAAATGAAGGCAAATATATTGAAAACATTCCTTGAAAGAATTAAAAACAACCTATATATTATAATACCACTGATATGTATAGGACTAATGGCTTTATATGAAGTAGTAATTATCAATTTCATGCCTTTTGCTGTTGATTTTCGTGATCGTTATAAAGCTGGAGAATTAATTCTTAATGATCCAATTAATCTCTATAATAAGGTAAGATATTATTATTTACCAAGTTTTGCTACTGTTTTATCAGTCACAATTTCATTATTACCTTATTTTATTTCATATTTCACCTATTTTATTATAAATACCATTTTAGCAATGTTAATGACTTTAGAATATAATAAAATCATAATTTTAATGGATGTAAAAAAAAAGAATCATAGATTTTTATTTTTGATGGTAATATCAAATGGATATGTGATAATGTCTAATCTAAATAATAATAATTTCAAATCTGTTGCAGGATTTCTTATCCTATTAGTTATAAGAAGAGAACTTCAATATCGAAAAAATCAAAAAGAAAAAGACTTAAAATACTATTTTATAAATTATAATCTTCTATTTTTTGGTATTGGGATAATTCCACCACTTATTTTTCTTATTTTTATTTATATTTTTTCAGACATCCATCTAAATGAGATTTTTAAGAAGGAAAAATTAAAACTCATTTGCATTGCAATATTGGTTTTTTCAATTCAGAACTTTTTATTTTTTCTATACCCATCTTGTATTTTTGATTTTATTAATTCTTATGCCGAAAATAACGCAACTCAAAGAGGAAATCGTATTCCATTTTTCTATACGGAACAGTTGTTAATATTTGATAATAACCAGTTCTTTTTTTTTACTGTTGATGATAATCAGATCTTTTTTTTTATTTCTTTATTTTTCTTAGTGGTTAGTACATTATTACTAATTTTCAATAATAAATTACAAGTTGAAGAAAAATTTGCGTATTTTTCATTAGTAAGTCTTATTATTAGCGCATGGGCCTGGAAGTCGATCTTAGTTCTATTTCCATTTTCACTTTTATTATTCATTCCTTTCTTCAATCAAGAGAAAAAAGGTATTGAATTTATAAAAAAAAATATATTTATCTTAATAGGATTAATTTCTCTAGCTAGTCTTTATTTTTTCTTCCCTAATTTCACATTTTTTAAATATTTTCCTTTTTTAAAAGAAGAACATTTTATTTTTTTGATGAACCTTAGAGCAATTATTCCACTAATTATTTATATAGGATGTTTTTTAATTTTAAGACTAAAGAAATTAAAATCTATTAAAAATAATAAAGAAATATATTGAAGAGCAATTGAAAAAAAAGCAAATCAAATAAACACTTAAATATTAATAAATCAAAATTTAAAAAGATTAAGAAAAATGAGAGATATAGAAAAATTAAGAAAAGAAATAGATAATATTGACATTAATCTCATAGATCTTTTGGAAAAACGAGGAGAACTTGCTAAAGAAATTAGTCAAATAAAAATTGGAAAAAATCTAGAAGTGTACCAACCAGATCGAGAAAAGAAAGTTATTCAAAATGTAAAAAGCATGGTCAAAGTTTTAAATCCTGACAATATTGAGTCCATTTGGAAAGAAATAATGGGCGCTTGCAAAGTAATTCAAAATTCTATTATAAAGGTAGGATATTTGGGACCCATAGGAACTTTTACTCATCAAGCTGCACGAGAATTTTTTCCGAAAGCTGGAACAAAATTTATTGCTTGTAAAAATATAGAAGAAATATTTGAAATTATAGAGAAAGATGTTTTAGAATTTGGAGTAGTACCAATTGAAAATAGCCTTCAAGGAACGGTTCGAAAGACTTTAGATTTATTAATAGAGAAAAATCTTATTATTCATGGTGAAGTGGAACTTAGAATTGTTCAAAATCTAATTTCAATAGAAGGCTCTGATTTATCAAAAATAAAAAATATATATTCTCATCCACAGGCTTTTGCTCAAACAAAAAAATGGATAAAAATAAATTTACCTAATGCTAATTTGATAAATACTAATTCAACTTCAGCAGCCGTTCAACAAATTAAAGAATTAAATAAGGATTCAAATGCTGCAATCGGAACTGAATTTGCAAGTGAAGTGTATCATTTACAAATTTTAAGTTCAAATATAGAGGATAATCCTTCCAATTACACGAGATTTTTAAATATCTCAAAAAAGGAAAACCAAATAATGGAAGGAAAAATTAAAACATCATTAGTATATATAACAAGACATATTCCAGGCGCTTTACATAAAGTATTAGAAATTTTCGCTAAAGAAGATATTAATTTAATGAAAATAGAATCTCGCCCTAGAAGAGAGGGTCGGTGGGAATATTTTTTTTTAATGGATTTTGAGGGAGATAAAGAACAGCCAAAAATTAAGAAAGTTCTTGAAAAAATAAATCAGAATGTAATTTGGTATAAGATATTAGGGTCTTATCCATTGATTTAAAATTTTTCTCATAAAATATCAATATTAGAGTAGTTTTAAGTTTTCTAAAAATATAATAATTATATTTTTTTTAATATATGTATCTAAAAAAATTTAAACAATTTATATAAC
Organism: Promethearchaeota archaeon; assembly: GCA_030610785.1. GTDB lineage: Archaea > Asgardarchaeota > Lokiarchaeia > Sigyniarchaeales > SOKP01 > JAUWRB01. The sequence goes on from JAUWRB010000145.1 coordinate 6,003, forward strand.
TCAGAAAATATATTTAAGAAAAATCGGGTTCGGTTTGAATGCTTAGTAATATAAGAGTTGACGGAAGAAAATTTGATGAAATTAGGAAAACAACGATAATAAGGGATTATCTTAAATATCCAGAAGGATCTGTTTTAATAACTCAGGGAGATACCAAAATAATTGTTACAGCTTCAGTTTTGGAGTATGTCCCTCGATTTCTACAAGATACCGGAACGGGTTGGATAACAGCAGAATACAACATGCTACCACGGGCAACACAAAATCGAAATACTAGAGAACGCGAAAGGCAAAGAATAAAGGGAAGAACACACGAAATACAACGCTTAATTGGAAGGAGTATTCGGGCTGCTTTTAATTACGAAAAACTTGGAGAACGCACGATAAAAATAGACTGCGATGTCATACAAGCTGATGGAGGGACTAGATGTGCCTCGATAACTGGCGCTTTTATAGCGGTTTTTGACGCGATTAATTATCTCTATAACGAACAAATTATTTACTCGTTTCCAGATTATAAGGTTATGGCTGCAATTTCATTAGGAATAAAAGATGATGATATATTATTAGATTTAAATTATAGGGAAGATTCTAAAGTAGATGTTGACATTAACCTTATTATGAACGAAGATTTAGAATTTATAGAAATTCAAGGAACTGCTGAAGGTGCTACTTTTAATAAAAAACAATTAAATGATGTTCTTGAAATAGGAGAGAAGGGCATCATGGAATTAATCCAAATTCAAAAGAAAAAATTGAATTTATAATTTTTAATTTTTTTCTCATTTTATTTATTTCTTTTTAATGTGCTTCAATTCCTAATTGTTCAGGATGGTCTTGAAAATATTTTACTCCTTCTTTAATAATATCTATAACCGATCTTACAGGTTTCCAACCAGTTTCTTTAATTATTTTTTCGTTATTGCCTATTAATAAAGGAACTTCGCTTGGTCGCAATCTTTTTGGGTCCACATAAACATCTGCTTGAATATTATAAATATTTTTAGCTAATTTAATATAATCTGCTATTGTAATTCCTTTTCCAGAACTAATATTAAATGGTTCACCATATTTCTTTTTTTCACTCAATAAAATGTATGCATTTACAGTATCTTTAACGTGAGTAAAATCTCGAATAGCGTTTGGATTTCCAATAATTATTTTATTTGACTTTTTATTTAAAATTTCTACTATTTGTCGGTGAATTACGCTCGTGACAAATTGAATTCCTCTTCGGGGTCCTTCATGATTGAAACCTCGCGTTATTATACTTGGCACGCCATATGAATTGTGATACAACCATGCTATCTGTTCTGAAGCACATTTTGTTATACCATAAACGCTTCTTGGACGAAATGGATTCTTTTTTAAGTCTTCTATTACCGGTACCTCTTTTGGATCGACTAATCCATATTGCTCACTGCTACATGCTATTTGTACGCTCTCTAATTCGTCGTCAAACCGTCTTGCCGCTTCAAAAATCTTAATTGTTCCTATAATATTATTATGAGCGACTCTAGAAGGTTCTCTAAAAGAAGTAGGAACAAATGATTCCGCTGCAAGATGAAAAACAGCATGAGGTCGTATTTCTTCGAAAATTGCAAGAATTCTTTCTGCGCTTGTAATATCAGTTTCGTGTAAAATGATTTTACCTCTCAAGTGTTCAATGTTTTCATGCATTGGAACGGCATGTCTACGAATTGTTCCATGAATTTCACATTCTAAATCTATTAATTGTTCTGCTAAATGACTTCCAGCAAATCCGCTTACTCCTGTTATTAAAACGCGTTTATTTTTCCAATAATCTTTATTTGGGAGAGAAGTGGTTCGATTTTTAAAGTCTTATAAATATTCGTCAATTTTTTCGGGTTTTATTATAAAGCCTTGTTCTTCAAGTTCTTTAACACGAATACTTTCTTCTATGACATCCTCAATAGGTAAAAGATCTTCCATGATAATCAAAATAATTAATTTATCATTTATTTTTAATTTAATTATTAAATTTTTTGTAATATTTTAATAATAGGTTAATTTTATTCTAAGAGAAATAATATAAATCAATTCTGTAAAATTTTAATTATCTTTTCAGTTTCCTCGTCAAGATAAAGTTTAATTTTTTTTATTTTTATATAGTTATCCATATTATTATCTCGTCTGACAATAGTTATACTTCTAATATTCTTTTTTGAGCCTTTTTTTTTTTTAATTTTAATATCTTCAATAAATAAAGTAGAATATTCTTTTGTTAGCCTATTAATTTCATCTTGATTCAATTCTCTAATTAATATATCAAAATTCTTAATATCTTTTAAGAACCTCCTAATTTGATCGTTATCTTTCAATATTTCTATAAGTTTTTGAGAAAGCATTAATTCTACTCGTTTTATATTTATATGAAACTTTTAATCTCTATTTTATATATTATATTAAATTTAATTACTTTAATAATATTGAAGAATTTAATAAAAAAGAGCATTTTCTAAACTCAAAAATTAATATTTAAAAAGAAGAAATATGAAAAAAAAAAAGGTTCTTGTTTTTTCTCATCACGCTTTAGACAATGGAAGAGGAGGTGAGTTTTTTTGTATAGATATCTCAATAGGATTAAAAAA
>JAUWRB010000191.1 GCA_030610785.1 Promethearchaeota archaeon
TGATCAATATTAAAGAAGATGAGAAACCACTTTATTTAGATTATTCTCAGCCTTTTGAAAAAAGAGTGGACGATCTAGTCTCAAGAATGACACTCGAAGAAAAAATCTCTCAATTATTTAACGATGCTATCGTAATTAAACGTTTAAATATACCAAAGTATTTTAGCCTACAACTTTTTTGAACACTCGTAAGAAATTTTCTCCGGCAATTTTCTTGATATCTTGGTTATTATAACCCCTAATTATTAATCCTTCGATTAAATTCGGAAATTTCGTGTAATCTTCGAATCCTTTCATTTTTTCCAGAAATCCTGCCTTATGCTCTGGTCGGAACCCCAGCTTGTCTAAAAATTCTCCGATCTTAACGGCTAATGCGTTTGGAAGCGAGACACCAAAGAAATCCGTCCCTATTCCCACATGATCAACACCGACAAGATTTGTAATATAATCAACGTGATCGAGCCAGTCATCAATAGTTGTTTTAGGGTTATTGGATAAAAATCCAGGAATTGCTAATATACCTATAAAACCTCCTTTATCTGCTATTGCCCGTAATAACTCGTCATTTTTTCCTCTATCGTGTTCATATAAATTTTTTGAAAATGTGTGAGAGGCAATCACGGGATCTTTCGAACTTTCTACAGCATCCATGGAAGTTTGTGATCCACAGTGGGAAATATCAATTAATACTCCTAGTTGATTTAACCTACCTATAGCTTTTGCTCCAAATTCGGTTAATCCCCGGTCTCTTCTCGCAGTACATCCCGTTCCTATGAGATTTTTTGTATTTAACGTTAATTGCATTATCCTAAAACCCATCATGTAGAAAAGATCTAACATCTCAAGGTTCGAACCAATGGGCTCTATATTTTGAAGGTTTAATATAATACTCTTCTTTCCTTCCTTATACGCCATTTGAATATCTTCTGCTTTTAAAACTTTCACGAAAAACTCTTTCCTATTGTCTAGAATATGGGTCATGTAAGCAAAATTGTGAAATACACCATCAAAAGTGTAAGGCTTCTCGTGTATTGGACCAAGCGTCCAGCTTACACAGGATACTCCCGATTTCTTCCAAGCTTCAACATATTTTTCAAAATAATCGTCATCGGATGTGATATCTTTAGCAACCTTTAAAATAAGGTCTTGAACAATCTTCCAAGGACCAATCTCTAAAGCCAACATCTCGTTACAAGTGGCAACAATGTCGTCCGACCAAGGGAGTGGACCATGACTAAGCGAATCAATAATTATACTTGATTCTAAAATTTCTTTTTTTCTATCCATTATTTCGTTCATATTATAACATTTTTAGATTTTTAAGTTTTCATATATATAAACTTTCTTTATTTATAACGCACTTATTAAAACTCTACGATAACGCAAGGGCTAATAATAAGGCTCCTTGTATTTCCGATAAGCTTCCTACTCGTGATGTATCGATTATTACTTTATCAAGCCCCATATATATTGCACCATGAGCCTTCCCCCCACCGAGATGAACTAACACTCTATAAATTAAATTACCAGAAATTCCTTCAGGAGCGATGATTAAATTCGATTCTTTTTTTACTGCGTTTTCAATTAATATTTCGTCGTGAGAAATATCCAAATCAGGATCTTGATTTGTAAAAAAATCGACAACATCATTGGCAATCTTAATTGTACTGTCAACACTTGGGTTGCGACCGAGATCACTTGTTCTACCTCCACTTAAAACGCTAATCTTGGGAGTAATATTTAAAGATTTAATTACTTGTATTGCTTTCTTAATAAATCCAACCTTCGTTTCATAGTTATTACATTCATCTATCCCTACCGGACCGAAAAAAAACTGAAAACCATCAAGCGTTTCTAATAACGCCAGTCGATTAATTTCTGTAATACCAAATCTACTTTTAATGTTTTCAAGAAATTTACTTGAGCTTAATGAGCCTCTTACAATAACATTAACGGTTTTATTATTTAAAAATTCAATAATCTCCTTTTCAGGTTCTTTCCCCTTAATTAGGATTATATTATTCTTGCTTTTTTTGTAAAGCGGATTATTAGATAAAGATACAATTGAAATATTATTTCCAAATAAATAGATTTGTGAACTATTAAAATTCTGTTGTAAAAACTGCGTAGAAGCTTTTAAAATTTTAAGATTTTGAAATTCTGAGTCGCTCAAACCTAGACCAATTTTTGTTGCCTTTCCTAGTGCCATGGAGTAAAATTTATCTATAATACTCATTCAAGCTTCTCTTCCAAATTCTTGGAATTAATAAAGTAATAATTAATATTATTATGAAAATCAATTATCTTTAAAAAATTGATATCTAAGTATTCAAGTATAAAAAACTATTTATCATAAAGATTTGTTTATTAAGCCGTAAAACTTGAATTCCTTTGATAAAAATTCTGTAGATAAAAATAAATTATTAGTGAGAACGATAACATTAGCAAGAGTATAAATATAAACATTAATAGGGCTTGAGGAGCATTATATGCAATAAAACTAATAATGATAGTTATTGAATTGTATACTCCGTGTGTTAAAACTACTGCTATTAGATTCTCGTTTCTCCATTTAAAAAGCAGACCAAGTAAGAGCGAAATCGCAAGATATGGCACGAACATCAATAAAAATATTATAAAAAACTCGAAGGGCGAGGCAAAGGCGATAAAAATAAGAGTTATCAAATGTATTATAGCAAAAATAAAAGCAGTGATAAAAATACCCCACTTTTCACCAAAATTCCGAACCAAGCCCTTTTGCATGAAGCCCCTAAATAAAATTTCTTCGGAAGTACCTACCACTAAAAGCATCACCGCTGTTAAAAGAACCAAACCAAAAATATCAGCGCCTGAAATGATTACATCGATATCGTCAGTAGGGATATTCACAGATTCACTTATTATATTTATATTAAATAAAGATTCCAGCACTATTTCTGTAGCTATAGAGGCAAAACTTACTAAGAAAATCCCAATTACGCCAAAACTCAAACCAAGCAGTACTTCTTTTAAAATTCTTATTTTATCATACCCTCTTGACGTGAATCCTAATAAAATTAAACTATTCTTATAAGTTGGTCTTTGAAGGTACTTTCTAACATATATCAAAGGTAAAAGAATTAAAATGAACTCAAAGAGCGAAGTTAGAACTATGAAAAAATTGCTCGTTATTAAATTGTATAAGCTTTCATAGTTGAGGGTGAAAAGTGCGATAAGAACGATAAATCCAACAACTATTAAATTCATTACAACGAATCCAGCTAATGGAATTCCAAGAGACGCTAATTTACCCCATAATTTTCGATTTTTCGTATTAGTAAGATCTTCGTCAGATATTTTTTCAATAAATGGCCTATATCTCCCATATGTCACTGGATATTGCGCATTATGTGAATATTGGGGATATTTAGGATAATTTTCATATTGGGTATAAGTTTTTGGCTGTTGATGTGGGGGTAATGTTTTATGCTCCTTTAAATATTGAAGATCAATTCCACAGCGAGTACAAAACCTTAATCTATCAATTCCGGGTAATTTATTTCCACAACTCGGACAAAATTCCCAATTCATTTTTTTTTTAGAGGGCGAATTTTTCACTTCTTCGTTCGAAAGCTCCTCTTTTTCTAATTTTAAAGTATCTTCGTTTTCAAGATTATCTTGATCTTTTTTATCACTCATTTCTAAAATATTAAAAGAATGGATTAAATAAAAATAAAATTATAATAAAATCCAAGTACATTTTGAACGCTTTAACCCTCTTCGAATCAGTTATTTCAATGAGTAAAGTAACAAAACAACTTATTGTTATCTAATTTAATCGGGTTTACAAACCCATATCTCTCGAATTGAATTGTTTTATTCATGGGAATTTTCAATAGATTTATCTCACCATATCCTTTAGAAGTCGTTCCATCGGGTTTAAGAACAGAAACATTCACATGATTGTCTTCAGGTACCCATTGAAATATTGGATATTCCCGATTTAACTCTCGACCATGATAAGAAGCTTTAATTAAGTTTTGAGACAAATCAATAGATTTAATCTGGACATTAATTAAATCCTTTAACCGGAAGATTTCGCCTATTTTAAGATTTTTCGTATCTGATAATGCGATAAATATTTTGAGTTGATTACTAGTTGCAACGCATTTAATTTTTCTCTTACCCTTCTTAGGGTTTGATGGTAATATCAAGGGTTCTGCAATAATTTCTTTAAAAGGAACATTATCAATAACAATTAACACGGGATCTTCAACAAAAAAATATCTATCTGAAATCGCATCAATAATTTCTTTATTTTTGGCATATAACCAATTGACTGAAAAAGTTATTCCTGACATGGACAATCCCAAATCTAATAATGCTTCTTTTAATGCCTTAGGTTTTATTCCCCGTTTTTTCAACGATTGTAAACTCCAAGTCCTTGGGTCGTCCCATCCTTCAAATTTACCACTTTGTATGTTATTTCTTGCTTGAGTCTTACTTAATCTCATGTCTTGAAAATTTATTCTTCCATAATGAAGAAACTCCGCTTTTTTCCACTTAAAATGTTCCCAAATAAAATCCTCAATAAAATCTTCCTTTATCAAATCAGACCCTCGCAAAACATGCGTGACTCCAATGAGATGATCGTCAATTGCCCATGAGAACTCTAACATTGGCCAAACAATATATTTATTTCCTACTCGTGGATGTTCTGCTTCTGAAATCCGCATTATAATTTGGTCTCTTAAAGCAGGATCTTTTTGTTCCATTCCTGTTTTTAATCTAACTACCACTTCTTTCTCGTGATACTTTCCACTAAGCATGTTTTTCCACTCTATTAAATTTTTTTCTATTTCTTGTTCTCGATGGGGGCAAGCTTTTTTCTGTTTTTTATATTTTTCCCTGAATACGCTTGCTGAACAAAAACAAACGTAGGCCATATTATCCACGATTAATTTTTCGCAATAATCGTAAAAAAACTCTAAACGATCGCTCTTATAATATACTTTTGAATACTTTACTCCAAGCCATTCCAAACCTTCCTTGATTAAATCATACGCTTCTGGAAGAACATACTTCGCTTTCGGACTATCTCTTAAAGATTTAGGGCTTCCAATCGTATCATCGTAAAATAAAATTAATTCTCCATCGTACCTTTTAATGTATTTGTTATTTAAAACAATCATCCTGGCATTACCGATATGTAAAGCACCACTGGGATAAGGTGCTAACCTCATTACGACTTTCTCGTGCTTATCAAGGTTAGGTAATTCCTTCAACTCTTTTTTTATTACTTTATCGTCCTTTTTCTCTAAAGCTTGTGGATCTAAAAGCAATAATTTTTCTTTTTGTTCTTCTAAACTCATTTTTGAAATTTTCTCAATAATTTGATCTATAATGGGCATTATTATTTTGGATTGGGATCTTAGGTCTTTTCTTTTTGCCATTAACTTGCCCATGATGGCTTTTTTATTGGGCTTTCCATTGAATTCTACTGCATTTTTTAAACCGCTAATTAAAATAATATTTTTAATTTCTTCCTCGTCCATGGATACAAATCATCTTAATAAAATAATTGAACAAATTTCTATTATCAAAACACTAAAAAATAATATAATATAGCTATCCAAAAAAGATAAATCATTAACTTAATAAGAATTTTTAAATATGAATAAAAAAAACAATAATAATAATAATAATAAAAATTTTACATTTAAAGAAAGTGATATAAATGCCTTCTTATTATCGAGGATACATCTTAGTACGGCTAAAAATAATCGGAACGGAATGGAAAGTAGTAGAAAGATTAAAGGGCCTAAAATCAACCGAGCCAGACGAAGATTGGTTGGTAACTTACTCCACTCCCGTCTATGGGGGCTGGGATCTTATTGTAGAATGTAGCTTCAGTAAACTTCAAGACTTAGATAGGATCGTTACTTTTTTGAGAGTAGACGAACAATTATCTCAGTGGATAGAAGAAACTACCACTCTCATGGGAAGTAAAAATGATTATCCTGGTTAAATTTTGAAAATACATTTAAGAGTTCTTTTAAATAAGGTAATTGATTAATTTCAAGATTTGATTCTAATACTTTAAAAATAGTTGGGACGGGCTCAAACGCGAAGATCTTTAAATTTTGAGCTTTATTAACTATAAAACGGGAAAAAAGACCAATATTAGCTCCAACATCAAACACAACATCCCCTTCTTTAACTCCAATCCCGTACTTTAAATATTGATTATCAACAAAAATCTCATTATACACGTAAAGAGCGGTTAATTTATCAATATAATAAACATTTTCTTCGTTAGGTAAAGTGAGCATTTTCATTATTAATCCAATTCTTCAAAAAATATAAAAAAAATATTTAAATTATGAATTATGAAGTTTTTGAACTATATCTTCTGCTTCTTTCATGATTCGTTCAATAAGATCCCTTACTGTGGGAATATCGTGAATTAATCCAATTCCTTGTCCGCAGGAGACGATTCCTGCTGTTAGATCTCCCTCATCGTACATTAATCTTGATTTAACCCCTGCTGCAGCAGAAAAAATCTCCATTTGATCGCTTTTTAAACTTTCCAATTCGAGAACTCTTTGTGCTCCCTTGTTGTTCCACACGCGATGAGCTGCGCCAAGAGATTTCATTACGAGAGTAGTGTCATAAACCGTAGCCACATCTTATGAAAAATGATGACAAATATAGACATTTTTAGAAAATTGCCACTTCATTTTGCTTAAATACTAAGTTAGTCTCTGCAAAATTATGATATCAGCAGCATTATTATCAATCGGACAGTGTGCACTATTACTAGGGGTTTGCAGGAAAACATTGAGGCGATGGGACGCGTCAGGGGTATTTAAGGCAAA